>DATBIF010000419.1:0-1682 GCA_036557045.1 Steroidobacteraceae bacterium | reverse complement strand
GCTCAGCTCCTCCGAGATCATCGCGTCGTAGCCCGCGGTAAGGCGGAAAGCAGCCGCCGCCAGTTCGCGGCGCATGCCCGTGGTCAGGCCCTTGCCATGGCCCAGCTCGAGCATCACTGCGTCGTACTGCGCTGGGTCGGTCACGATGCCGACGTTGGCATGGTTCTTGGCAGCCGCACGCACGAGAGTCGGTCCGCCGATGTCAATCTGCTCGATCAGCTCGTCCTCCGTCGTCCCGGACTTCGCCGCCGCGTCGGCGAATGGATAGAGATTCACGACCACGAGCTCAAACGGCTCGATGAGCTGAGCCGCGAGCTGCTCGCGATGATCCGCTTCGCGCAGATCGGCGAGAACTCCTGCCGCGATACGCGGGTGCAGGGTTTTGACACGCCCGTCGAGCATCTCTGGAAAACCAGTCACATCTGCGACGTCGGTTACATCCAGCCCTGCGTTGCGCAGAGCACGCGCCGTGCCGCCCGTGGATACGAGCTCGAAACCAATCCCGACCAGCCGCTTGGCGAATGACGCAACTGCCGTCTTATCGGAGACAGAGAGCAGCGCCCGCCTTGCTCTGGGCGCCGCGTCAGAGCGCGACCAGTCGACGTTGACCTTGCCACTTTCCAGTGTGATCGCACCCGCCAGCGCCAGCGCGACGACGCGCGGCAGCAGCTCGTGCTCGGTGGCGTGAATGCGCTCGAGCAGGGTTTCTTCGGTGTCGCCCGGTTCTACCGTGACCGGCCGCTGGGCGACGATCGGCCCGCCATCAAGGGTCGAATCTACGAAATGGACTGTGACACCTGTCACGCGAACGCCCGCGGCGAGCGTGTCGCGAAGTGGGTGCGCGCCGGGAAACGCGGGCAACAGGCTCGGGTGGACATTCAACATCCGGCCCGCGAAGCGCTCCAACGTACTTGGCCCGAGCACGCGCATGAAGCCCGCGAGCACGGCCCAGTCCACGTTCGCCTGAACAAGCGCGGCGCAAACCGCCGAGTCCCAAGCCTCGCGGTCGCCAACCACGGATGGATCGATGAGCGCGGTCGAAATGCCTTCGTCGGCGGCGAAGCCAAGCGCATCACACGGCCGATCAGCGAGGACAAGCCCGATCTCGCCCCCGAGCAGCCCGCGCCGCTCGTAAGCGCGCAACGCGCGCAGGTTCGAGCCGACACCGGACACGAGGATCGCGATCCGGTCGCTCACGCCTCTACGTAACGCTCGCCGACGCTGGCGACTGGCTCTACCTCGCCGATTACCCACGCCTCGATCCCGTGCTCTCTGGACAGTTTGACGGCGAGGTCAGCAGCCGCGGGCTCGACAACCGCGGCAAAGCCGACGCCGCAGTTGAACGTTGCGCGCATGTCCTCCTCAGTCATCAACGCAGCACGGCGGACGGTCTCGAATATCTCAGGCACGACCCATGATCCCGGATGAATGACGGCGGCGAGGTCGTCGCCAAGGGCACGCGGCAGATTGCGCGCCAAGCCACCGCCGGTGACATGGGCGAGGCCACCCAGACGCAGGCCACGAGCCTTCAGTTGGGCCACGACTGACAGGACGGCCGGCGCATAAAGGCGCGTAGGTGCCAGCAGGTCGTCGGTCAGGGCCAAGCGGTCCCTGTCGACCAGCTTGCGGATCAACGAGTAACCGTTCGAGTGCAGGCCGTTGCTGGCCATGCCTACGATCAA
>DATBIF010000418.1:0-10137 GCA_036557045.1 Steroidobacteraceae bacterium | reverse complement strand
TCGAACCACAGGCATGGGGTGATCTTCTGCATGGCGCCGCTCCTTCAGACCCTTGATGATGACCGGGCAAAGTCAGCCTTCCTTGGAAGACGAACCACGCCCGCCCAATTCGACATTTCCGTGGTGACTTCACGCCGCGCGTGGAGTTCCGTACGCTGAGCGTGTTCAGTCCGCAGGAGAAAACGATGAGTCCGTACCAGGAACTCGAGCGGTTGAAAATCACTCTGCCAGCGGCCAGCACGCCGGTGGCGGCATTTGTCATGGCTACCCAGACAGGGAATGTGGTGTACGTGTCCGGTCACATCGCCCGCAAGGACGGCAAGCCTCTCGTGGGCCAGCTCGGCCGGGAAATCTCGACGCCGGAGGGGCAGGCCGCGGCGCGCGGCATCGCCATCGATCTGATGGCGACCCTCCACGGCTTCCTGGGCGATCTCAGGCGCGTGACCCGCATTCTCAAGCTCTTGTGCCTGGTGAACTCCGTTCCCACTTTCACCGAGCAGCACCTGGTGGCGAACGGCTGCTCCGAATTGCTGCTCACGGTATTCGGCGATCGGGGCAAGCACGCGCGCAGCGCGTTCGGCGTGGCGCAGATCCCGCTCGGTGCGTGCGTCGAGATCGAGATGGTCGTGGAAGTCTCGCCCGCGTGACTGCCGCGATGACGGAACGGCGCGCGGAGGTGTTCTTCTACGGTCTTTTCATGGACCAGGACCTGCTGCGCGGGAAAGGCATCGCCCCGGTCGACGCGGAAGTCGCCTGGGTCGACGGCCTTGCATTGCGCATCGGCAAGCGCGCAGCTCTCGTGCCCTGCCCGCAGTCCCGTGCGTACGGGGTCGTGATGTCCCTGCGGCCGGATGATCTGCGACGCCTCTACTCGGAGGCGGGTCTCGAGGCCTACAGGCCGGAGGCGGTGCTCGTGCATCTTGCGAGTGGTGGCATGATTGCCGCCGTCTGCTACAACCTTGCGCAAGCGCCCGCGGCGGGTGAGCACAACAGTGACTATGCCGCGAAACTGCGAGTGGTCGCACGCAAAGTCGGCTTGCCGGCGGACTACATCGACTCGTTGCAATGACCAACAACGAATCACAGCGGGCATTCATGTCCTTGCTGCATGCGAAAGTGACTGTCGTGGCGTTCGTGGTACTGCTGGCGTGCTCGGCGGCGAGTGCTGCAGATGAGACTTCGCCCGTTCGCGTGCTGCGCCCTGCACGCGTGTGGACGGCGGGTGAAGCGGCGCATCCGGGTTGGGCGGTGGTGGTGCAGGGCAACCGCATTCTCGCGGTCGGGCCGGAGAAATCGCTCCAGGTTCCGGCTGGCTCCAGCGCAATCGAGCTGCCCGGCATGACGCTGCTGCCGGGCCTCATGGATCTGCACTCGCACCTGTTCCTGCACCCCTACAACGAGACCTCCTGGGACGACCAGGTGCTGAAGGAAGCGGTCGCGTATCGGACCCTGCGCGCAGGCGTGCATGCGAAGCTCACGCTGCTCGCGGGATTCACGACGCTGCGCGATCTCGGCACCGAAGGCGCCGACTATGCCGACGTGTCGGTGAAGCGCGCGATCGACGATCGGCTGGTCGAGGGTCCGCGCCTGTTCGTAGCGACGCGCGCGATCGTCGCCACCGGCGCCTATGGACCGGCGCCGCGGAGCCTGCGTCCGGACGTCTGCTGCACGCCGCAGGGTGCCGAGGAGGTGAGCGGCGTTCCGGAAATCATTCGCGCGGTGCGTGAGCAGGCAGGGCGTGGCGCCGACTGGATCAAGGTGTATGCAGACTACCGCTGGGGACCGGGCGGCAGCACCGAGCCCACCTTCACCGAGGATGAGCTCAAGGCACTCGTCGAGACTGCACATTCGTCCGGGCGCCCGGTGTCGGCGCACGCGGCGAGCGCCGAAGGGATGCGCCGCGCGGTGCTCGCGGGCGTCGACAGCATCGAGCACGGCTTCGGCGGCACGGCGGAGACATTCAGGCTGATGGCGGCGCACGGCGTGGCCTACCTGCCGACGCTGACCGTGCAGGAAGCCGTTGCGGAATACTTCCAGCATTACGAGGCCGGAAGATCGCCACCGACATCCGGAATGCAACAAGCGGCCGATGCATTCAAAGCCGCAATGAAGGCCGGTGTGACGATCGGCTGCGGGAGCGACGTCGGCGTGTTCGCTCACGGCACCAATTACCGCGAGCTCGAGTGGATGGTCCGCGACGGGATGTCGGCGATCGAGGCACTGACCGCGGCGACCGCCACCAATGCCCGGATCCTGCGGCGTGAGCAGGAGCTGGGGCGAATTCGCGCCGGGATGCTGGCTGATCTCGTCGCGATGCCGGGCGACCCGACCCAGGACATCAGGGTGATCGAGCACGTGGCCTTCGTCATGAAGGACGGCGTGATCTACAAGCAGCCGTAGCGAAGCGCTGCGCAGCGCTTCTCTGGAGCTGTGCTGGGGGAAAGCATGACGATGAACGACGTGCGGGCGCTGATGCCCGGCCTGCTGGTGTGCGCAACCATTGCGGCCGCGGCGGGCTTTCTCTCGGAGCATTACGGCGGCCCGCCGATGCTGTTCGCCGTGCTGCTCGGCCTCGCGCTCAATTTCCTGCGCGAGGCGCCGCGGCTCGATGCGGGCATCGAGTTCGTGTCCCGCGTCGTGCTGCGCATCGGCGTCGCGCTGCTCGGGCTGCGCATCACCTTCGGCGACATTCACGCGATGGGGGTCGGGCCGCTGCTGCTGGTGGTGCTGGGCGTGATCACGACCATCCTGTTCGGCGTGATCGCGGCACGCGCCAGCGGCCAGGGGCGCGCATTCGGGATGCTGACCGGCGGCGCGGTCGCGATCTGCGGTGTTTCCGCCGCGCTCGCCATCAGCGCGACGCTGCCGAAGGATGAGCGCTCGGAGCGCAACACGAGTTTCGCCGTCATCGGCGTCACCGCGCTCTCGACGCTCGCCATGATCTTCTATCCGACGGTGGTGCACCTGATGGGCTTCGACGGCCGCCACGCGGGGCTCTTCATCGGCGCCACGATCCATGACGTGGCCCAGGTGGTGGCCGCGGGCTACTCGATCTCGCCGGCGGCGGGCGATGCGGCGACTTTCACCAAGCTGCTGCGCGTGACGATGCTGCTGCCGGTGGTGCTGAGCCTGACGCTCATTCTGCATACGCGCGGGATGCGTGACCCGGCGGTCAGGCGACCGCCGCTCGTGCCCTGGTTCCTCGCCGTTTTCGCGGGGCTCATCGTCCTCAACAGCCTCGTGACGCTGCCGGCCGCCCCCAAGGTCTGGCTGCAGCATGTCGCGCAGATCTGCCTGATCGCGGCGGTTGCCGCGCTCGGCATCAAGACCTCGCTCAGGGATCTCGTGACCATGGGAATGCGGCCGGTCCTGCTGATGGTCGGCGAGACGCTCTATCTCGCGGTGCTCGCGCTGGTGATCCTCAAGCTGCTCTAGCTCGATTCCGCGTGAGGTAGGGCCCTGACGAAGTCACTCCATGGACTTTCGCGCGGCGCGGTAGCATCTTGGCACACGTGTCGAAGCCGGAGGAGTCGATGGACGAATGCGATGCAAGAGCAGTGCAGGCGGCGATCAGCTACGTCGCGGCGGACTCGCGGATCAACCGGCGATTCGTTGCGCCCGGCGTCGAGCGCAACACCGGCAGGTATGAGACCCATCCGGTCGCGATCCGCGATGGACGCTCTATCAAGCGTCAATTCACTCTCGACGTGCACGGCTTCGTGCTGGCGGATCGACCCAGTGCAGTGCAGGACTTCTTCGACAAGGACGCAGTGAATCGCATCTACACGGCTGAAGCCGAGGAGACCGTCAAGGCGCTCACCGGCGCGACGCGCGTGGTCTCGAGAGGCTGGATGGTGCGCACCTCGGGCGAGTTGCCGAAGCAACGCCAGGTCGCGGGCTACACGCACCAGGGCGGCGTGCAACCGCCGGCGAGCGAAGCACACGTGGATTTCACGCCCGGCTGGGCAGAGCTCTTTGCGCCGCAGGTCTACGCCAAGGCCTTCCCGGACGGAAAAGGCTTTTCACGGTTCATCGCCTCGAGCCTGTGGCGCACATTTTCGGAGCCGCCCCAGGACTGGCCGGTGGCACTGTGCGATGCGCGCAGCGTCGGCGCCGAGGAGGGTGTCCCCAATACACTGCATATCGTCGACCAGATGCCCGACGAGCAGACCATGCTCGCGGAGATGCCGATCGACGAGATGACGGTCGCCGCGGCCATCTTCCACTACCGGCCGAGCCATCGCTGGTGGTACTTCTCCAATATGACGCGCGATGAAGTGCTGCTGCTCAAGTTTCACGACAGCGATCGCAGCAAGGCGATGCGGGTTCCGCACACGGCGTTCCACGACCCGACGTTCCCGAACGCCCGGCCCCGGCACAGCATCGAAGTCCGCACCTTCGCATTCTTCGAATGACCCTGGCAGCCGGTGACTCTGGTCGCTCTGGTTCGTCCTCCGGCGCCTTCGCTGCCGCAAGGCGAGCGTTCCTACATTGGCCGCGAGCCCATCGATTTCACGCTGGCGCAGATTCAGTATCGGCGCTACGTGCAAGCCGTGCATGATGCCGGTGCCGAGATCGTCGAAGTGCCTGCCGCGCCCGACCTTCCCGATTCGGTGTTCATCGAGGATACGGCGCTGGTGCTCGATCCGCTCGCGGTGATCGCGCGCTCCGGTGCGGAGTCACGGCGCGCGGAAGCCCCTGCGGTGGCGGCGGTACTCGAGCGCTATCGCCAGGTCGAGTACACGCCCGCGCCCGCAACCTTCGATGCGGGCGACATTCTCACGATCGGCAAGACCGTCTATGTGGGGCGCAGCGCGCGCACGAACGCCGCGGCGATCGAGTTCCTGACGCGCCTGTTGCGCAGGCACGATCACGAAGTCGTGCCAGTCTCATTCCGCGGCTGCCTGCACCTGAAGTCGGCAGTCAACTACCTCGGCAACGATGCGATCGTGCTGAATCCCGATTGGATTGCGCGCGAGGTGTTCGCGGAGTTTGCGCAGGTTGAGGTCGACCCCGGGGAGCCGATGGGTGCGAGCGCATTGACCGTCGGCGGGCAATTGCTCCTGTCCTCGAGCTATCCGCGGACCGTGAAGCGCATCGAAGCGCGGGGATTCAAGCCGCGCGTGCTCGATCTCAGCGAGTTTCATCTCGCGGAGGGCGGTCTCACCTGTCTGTCGATCATCTTTTCGGCGTGAGCGGGCTGCTCGACCAGCCGCCGACCCGCGCCTGGCGCAGACCGGAGGCTTCGCACATCATGCGCGACCCGTCGCCGCGCCCTCGGTGCGTCGTGGAAGCCTGATGTTTCCGGAGGCGAGCGCTGTCCCGAATACGATGATGGCGCACGCGATGAGCATGTGGACCGTGACGTCCTCGTGCAGGAACAGGTAACCCCACAGCACTCCGAACATCGGGATCAGATAGGTGACCGTGGTCGCCTTGGCGGGCCCCACACGCGTGATCAGCCGGAAGTAGAGAATGTAGGCCAGCGCCGTACAGAAGACGCCGAGCGCAACCACGCACAGCCAGCCCTTGACTGAGGGCATCTCGCTCGGCCAGTGGGCGACGGCCAGGGGAAGCAGCAGGAGCGCCGCCGCGATGCTGCTGCCGGTGGCCTGGGCCAGCGGCGCAACGCCGATCATGCGACGCTTGGCATAGTTGACGCCGACACCGTACGAGAGGCTGGCACCGAGTGTTGCGAACACGGCGAGCGTCGTACTGCCGCCGCTGAGAGAGATCTTGTCCCACGCCGAGAGCACTACTCCACAGAATCCGACCGCGAGGCCGATGGCCCGCGGAACCGTCATCCGGTCATGGAGCCACAGGTACGCCACTAAGGCGCCGAAGAGGGGAGTCGTCGCATTGATGACGGCTGCGGTCCCCGCTGTGATGAAGACCAGCGCATAGGCGAAGAGCGCGAACGGGAGCGCGGAGTTGAAGAAGCCCACGACCGCCGCCGGAGTCCACGCGCCCCGCAGCTCACGGAACCCACCACGCGAAGCCAGCAGCGCGGTCAGGATGACTGCTCCGATGGCAAGGCGGATCTCCACCAGTGCGAAGGCGCCGAACTCGGCAGCCGTCATCCGGGTAAAGAGAAACGAGGCGCCCCAGATGACGCCGAGAAGCAGCAGGTCGATGCGGTCACGCGTGGCCATTGTGCAAGTCCGTTTGAAAAAAAAGAGCCTGCCGGTGCGCCCGGCAGGCTCCAGGCTCAGGGTCTAGTTCCAGGAGGAGTCAGTCGTGCGTGCGGCCAGCGTCACTGCGTCGGTCGAGTGTGCGGTCACGGTCATGGCGCCGAGATCGGCGAACAGCGGCGCCTGACGGCGCGCTGTCACCGTCAGCGAGCCCAGCTGCGCCACCGTGGCGACAGAGTCGCGCCGGGCAGTCACCACGAGTCGCCCGAGGTTCGCGACCCGGCCGACACGCGGGGCCTCGACGTACATGTGGCCGAGGCTCGCCACGTAGTTCTCGCTGCTGGCATAGCCCGGGTCCTCGCGCACGCATTCGCTGCCCGCCTGCGTGGCCGAGACCACCACGGCTGCCGTCGCGAGCACGGCGGTGAATGCAAGTTGGCGGATCGTGCGGGTATTCATGGTCGTCTCCAGTTCGGTTCGTGCGGCAATCAGTGCCTCAGTCGATTCCCGGTGTGCGCACTTTCGGCTCATGCGTCGCTGTCATCAAACGCATTACTTGATTCCGGGTTAAGCGAAACTTTGCTCTACGTGGCGCACAGCGTATCCTTTACTGGTCTCCAGGACAGGGCCAGTTCGATGAGAAATGAGGGGACCACTTTGCGGCGCAAGGCCGCCGCGCCGGAACTGCTTGTCAGGCTCGATCGCGGCGCCAACGAGCCACTGCGGGCGCAACTGGAGCGGGAATTGCGCGGCGCCATCCGTGCGGGCCGCCTGAAGGCGGGTGCCTCGCTCCCATCGACGCGTGCACTCGCCGCCGACCTCGGCCTGTCGCGCGGAATCGTGGTCGATGCCTACGAGCAGCTGCTGGCGGAGGGCTATCTCATCGCTCGCCAGGGCTCGGTGACCTCGGTCGCCGAAGGCCGCGTGATGAGCGGACAGGCACTGCCGCGGAAGTCCGCGAAAACGCCGGCGGCGGGTGTGTCAGAGCAGATCCGCTACGACTTCCGGCCAGCGGTTCCGGATACTTCGACGTTTCCGCGCCGCGCCTGGCACCGATCGCTGCGCAAGGCACTCGCGACCGCAGCCGCCGCCAGCATGGGCTATCCCGATCCGCGCGGCACGAGCGCGGCGCGCACTGCGCTCGCGGCGTACGTCAATCGCGCGCGCGGCACTCTGGCGCACGCGGAACGCGTGCTGATCTGCAACGGCTTCACGCAGGGATTCCGCCTGACCTGCGCAGTGCTGGCGCGCTTGGGCGTGAGGGCGGTGGCCACCGAGGATCCATCACATGAGGAACAACGTGTCGCAGTTCGCGATGCGGGCCTGAAGTGCGTGCCGGTGCCCGTGGACGAGGACGGGCTGCGCGTCGAGCGCCTCGAAAAGTCGGATGCGCGCGCCGTCCTGGTCACGCCGGCACACCAGTTTCCAACGGGCGCGGTCATGGCGCCGCAGCGGCGCGCGGCGCTTCTCGATTGGGCGATCCGCCACGAGGCGCTCATCATCGAGGACGACTACGACGCAGAATTCCGTTACGACCGCGAGCCCGTGGGCGCGCTGCAGGGGATCGCGCCCGAGCGCGTGGTGTACATCGGCTCCGCCAGCAAGACGCTCGCGCCGGCGCTGCGCCTCGGGTGGCTCGTGGCCCCGGCGCGTCTGGCGGAGGAGCTCGCGCGCGTGAAGAAGGGCGAAGACCGTGGGTCGGCGAGCCTCGAGCAGCTCGCCTTTGCAGATTTCATCGAGCGGGGCGAGCTCGATCGGCACTTGCGGCGCATGCGCCGCATCTACCGCCATCGCCGCGACCGGCTGGTGGCGGCCTTGCGTACTCATCTGCCCGGGCGCCGCGTGTTCGGCATCGCCGCCGGTCTGCATCTCATGCTGGAATTGCCGCCCGGCGCGGACGAGAGCGCCGTGGTGGCTGCCGCGCGGGAGCTTTCCGTGAATGTGACCGGTGTCCAGGAGTACCGTGGGCGCGCAAGGCTGCCGGCAGCGCTCATCCTGGGCTACGGCTTCCTGCGCGACAGCGCTGTGCAGGAAGGCGTGCGGCGGCTGGCGTCAGTGGTGGAGAGGCGTTGATCGATAGGTCCAGGCGGGCCGGTGCGTCATGACGAAACAGACCAGCCGGTGATATCGCCGCAAGAATCGGAGAGTCAGCGCGGGCGCGCAGGTTTATTCTCGCGCTGATTGCAGGAGGAGCCGATGCCATTACCCGCCCTTCTGGCCTGCTCGGTGGCAGCATCGTCGGCGTTCGCGCCTCATTTCTACGAGGTCACGACCGTCACCGCGATGCCGCACCTCGAGGAGAACCTGCGTTATGCGACGACTCACGAGAAGCGCTGCCTGGAGCACGCGGACCTCGCGTCGCCGATGGTGTTTCCGGTCCTGAGCCATGTGGCGCTCAGCGACTGCCGGTTGGGGGCGGAAAGCCGCGACGGCGACAGCCTGTCATATCCGCTCATCTGCGAGGGTGGGCACGGAACCACGGGCAGTGCGGTATGGCGGATCGGCGAGCACCAGATGAGCGGCACGCTCAGCGTGAAACTCGGCGGCAAGAACTTCACCTTCTATCAGCGCGTCACCGCAAAGTTGCTCGGTGAGTGCGCGAGGGTCGCAGGCACCGGAAAGTAGACTGGGCGCCGTGGCGGCGCCTGGCAAGATCTTCTAGGGGCAGTCCGCGACCGCCTGCGGGTCGTGCCAGCCCGCGCCATCTTCGATCAGCGCTTGCGCTTCTTTCGGCCCCCAGCTTCCTGACTCGTACACCAGCGGGGCGTGGGCTTGTTCGCCGATGACATCATCGACGATCTGCCACGCCACCTCGATCGAGTCCTGGCGAGCGAAAAGGGTGGCATCGCCGCGCAGCGCATCGCCGATCAATCGCTCGTAGGCGGAGACCGCGCCCGCCGCCTGGTCGCACATCAGGAGCTCGTCGGAGCGGCCGCGCATCTCTTCGCCTGGCACTTTCGTATTTACGCCGAGACCGATGACCACCCGATCGGGACCCAGGCGGAAGCGAACGTGGTTGGCATCGCTGGGCGCCGCGTCGAACAGCGGACGCATCGCGGTGCGCAGGCGCACCATCACTTCCGTGGCCGTGACCGCCATGCGCTTGCCGGCGCGGATCAGGAACGGTACCCCTGCCCAGCGCGGTGAATCGATGTCGAGGCGCAGGGCGGCATAGGTCTCGACCCGGGAATCGGCGGCGACGTCCGGCTCGTCGCGATAGCCGGCGTACTGACCCCGCACGACATCGCCGGCATCGAGCGGCAGGATGGATTTCAGCACCCGGACCTTCTCGTCGCGCAGCGCATCGCTCGCGTAGCTCGCCGGCGGTTCCATCGCCAGCAGGCTCACGACCTGCAGCAGGTGGTTCTGCACCACGTCGCGAATCGCGCCCAGCTCCTCGTACAACTTGCCGCGCCCCTCGATCCCGAACGATTCGGCCATCGTGAGTTGCACGCTGGCGACGTGCTCGCGATTCCAGAGGGGTTCCAGGAAGGTGTTGGCGAAGCGGAAGTAGAGCAGGTTCTGCACCGGCTCCTTGCCGAGAAAATGATCGATGCGGAAGATCTGCGACTCTTCGAAGACCTGGGCCAGCGTGCGATTCAGCGCGCGCGCGCTCTTCAAGTCGCGGCCCAGCGGCTTCTCCACCACGACTCGCGCGCCGCGGGCTGTACCGGAAGCGGCAAGCTTGGTGACCACGTCGCCGAACGTGCTCGGCGGGATGGCGAGATAGTGCAGTGGCGCACGCGCCTCACCGAGCGCGTCCTTGAGCCTGCGAAACGTGTTGTCGTCGCGGTATTCACCGGTGACGTAGCTCAATTTGCCGTACAGCGTGGCGAGCGCCTGCCGATCGACTCCGTCCCCATGCTCGCGCAGGCTGGCCGCAATCCGCTCTTCGAGCCGTTCCCTGGTCCAGGATTCGCGCGCAACTCCAAGCACCGGGCCCTTGAGCCGCCCACGGCGCACGAGGTTCTCAACGGCCGGAATGATCTTCTTGTAGGCGAGGTCG
>DATBIF010000417.1:0-1677 GCA_036557045.1 Steroidobacteraceae bacterium | reverse complement strand
TGCCTTAAGAACCTAATTAATTTCTTCCGCGCAGTGCGCGCTGCTTGGCTCTTAGCGGCGTCCGCCGCCAGCCAACAGGCTCCCAGGCGCTTCGCCGCATAGTTCTCTTCACAGGTTCACGTGCAGGAGCGGATGGCCACTGGGTGACACCTGCTCGGCGGCGCCGGTCACCTGTGTTTGCGGGGATACATTCTCGATGACTGCCGTCAGTGGTCGTGATCCGGCGCCGCCGAGCAGGTGTCACCCAGTGGCCACGCCGCGACTGCTTCTTACGCTCTGGACTGCAGCGGTGGCGCGGGCGTCTCGGAGAGACTTTCGGGCAGCGCGTTGTGGCGCGCGATCACGTGCGGATACTTCTCGCGAAAGCGCGCCGCGAGGCGGTCGGCCATGTAGACGGAGCGATGCTGGCCGCCGGTGCAGCCGATGGCGACCGTGAGATAGCTGCGATTGTTGCGCTGGTAGTCCGGGATGCGCGCCTCGATGAACTGCGCGATATCGTCGATGAGGCGTTCCACATCGGGATGCGACTGCAGGAAGCGGATCACCTCGGGATCACGACCGGTGAGGCGGCGCAGTGACGGTTCCCAGTAGGGATTCGGCAGCGTGCGCGCGTCGAATACGAAATCGGCATCACCCGGCAGACCGTGCTTGAAGCCGAAGGATTCGAACATGATCGAGAGGCGCCCTTCGTGGCGCTGCTCGACACGCTTGCGGATGAGCTCGCGCAGCTCGTGCACGCTCATGCGCGTGGTATCGATCACCAGGTCCGCGGAGTCCGTAACCGGTTCGAGCAGGCGGCGCTCGGACGCGATCGCCTCGCGCAGGCTGACGCCGTCGCTGCTGAGCGGATGCTTGCGGCGGGTCTCGCCGTAGCGATTCAAGAGCGCGTCGTCGTCCGCGTGCAGGAACAGGACCTCGCAGGCGATGCCGGCGCGCCGCAGTTCCTGGACCAGCATCGGCACGGTCGCGATTTCGCCCGGCCGGTTGCGCGCGTCGAGTCCCACGGCGATGCGCGCGTACGCAGGCTCCGGGCTGCGCACGGTATGCGAGATGAACGGCTTGAGAAGCGCCGCGGGGATGTTGTCGATGCAATAGAAGTCCAGGTCCTCGAGCATGTGCAGCGCCACGCTCTTGCCGGATCCGGACAGGCCGCTGACGATGATGAGACGCATGGACGGCGGCGTGCACCCCTCGCTACGAGGGCCGGCTCTTCTGCGCCTCCTCGGCGTGATGATCGGTGAGCTTTTCCTTGTGCTTCTTGACGCAGCGGTCGAGCTTGTCGGCCAGCAGGTCGATCGCGGCGTACATGTCCTCGTCCACCGCGTCCGCATAGATCCTGCCGCCGCTCACGGACAGGGTCGCCTCGGCCTTCTGGCGCAGCTTCTCAACGGTCAGGATGCAGTGCACGTCGATGAGCGAGTCGAAGTGACGCACGATCCGCCCCAGTTTCTTGCTGACATAGCCGCGCAACGCGGGAGTGATGTCGACATGATGACCGGTGAGATTGAGCTGCATGGCACGCTCCTGTTGTGTCTGGTTGTTGGGTTCAACGGGCACCGTTCGCCCGCTTGCGCTCATTGGAGGGCGCAAGCTGCATCGCCTCGCGGTACTTTGCGACCGTGCGGCGCGCGACCGGAATGCCTTCCTGCGATAGAAGCTCGGCGATCTTGCTGTCAC
>DATBIF010000416.1:0-7517 GCA_036557045.1 Steroidobacteraceae bacterium | reverse complement strand
ATGGCTGCCGGCGTGAAATCGACCGCGCGCCGCGTGCCGTTCTCGATCATGGCGCGATAGCGAGCCGGGTCGCTGCGCAGCGCGTCGATCGCAGCGAGCGTGGCGCGCGGGCTTGCGACTTCAATGTAGTCGAGCTCGCTCTGCCGCAGCTCGCGATAAGCGCGCTCCGGTCCAAGCAGCGCGGGAACACCGCCGAGCCACGAGTTGTAGAGCTTGGTGGCCGGCTTGTTCGCATGCAGCGTGCGCGAAGGAGGACGCACCGCGAATGCCAGGTCGATGTCGCGGTAGTCGTGCCACGCGACCGCCTTCGAGTCGGTGGCGCGCCCCGAGAATTCGACGGAGTCGAAACGCCATTCGATGTTGCGTGACCTGAGCTCATCCTGGAACTCGGCTGACAGGAACCTCGGATCCAGGTTGTTGTTGAAGCCCCGGTAGGCGATCGCACGGATCTCAGCACCGCGTCGCGGGTCGCGCGGCAGGATGCCGGGCTGCGGCCAATGGGGAACGAAGAACCGCACGCCGGCACGCGTGTAGACGTTGTTCTGCAGCACCTCGAAGTCGACGATCTCGGTCGCGTGGTTGTCGGCACGGATCCCGACCAGTACCGCCTCGCAGTCGCGAGTCCATTGCCGCATCACCTGGCGCCGGTGCTTGACGTGAAACAGCACCAGGCCGGCTTTCGGCAGCCGATCGGTGAGCACCGCGCCCCAACCGGCGCGCGCCAGCCGCAGGTAGGTCTGCAGAACCCACATCCGCTCGCCGCGCTTGAAGAAGTCGAGCTCCACGTCCGGGTCGACACGGCGCAGCGCATCGAGGTCGGCTTCTTCTGCCAGGAAGAACGTGACCCGCACGTTCAGGCTCAGCCGCGCGCTGCGGCGGGGAGTTGCCGGAAGTAGTCGACGGTGAGTCGCAGGCCGGCGTCGAGATCGACACTCGGCTGCCATCCGAGGCGCGTCTGCGCCAGGTGGATGTCCGGGCAGCGCTGTTTCGGGTCGTCCTGGGGCAACGGACGAAACTCCAGCCTGGATCGTGAGCCGGTCAGCGCCAGTATCCGCTCGGCAAGCGCACGGATGGTGAATTCAGCCGGATTGCCCAGGTTAACCGGGCCCGTGAACTCGGCATCGGAATTCATCAGCCGCACCAGGCCATCGACCAGGTCGTCGACGTAGCAGAAGGCGCGTGTCTGAGAACCGTCGCCAAAGAGCGTGATCGGTTCGCCACGCAGCGCCTGCACGATGAACGAGGACACGACGCGCCCGTCATTCGGATGCATGCGCGGCCCATAGGTGTTGAAGATCCTGGCGACCTTGATCTCGAGGTGGTGCTGGCGGTGATAGTCGAAGAACAGCGTTTCGGCGCAGCGCTTGCCCTCGTCATAGCACGCGCGTGGCCCGATCGGGTTGACGTGACCCCAGTAGTCCTCGCGCTGCGGATGGACGTCGGGATCGCCATACACCTCGCTGGTCGAAGCCTGCAGGATGCGCGCCTTGACGCGCTTCGCCAGTCCGAGCACGTTGATCGCACCGTGCACGCTGGTCTTGGTCGTCTGCACGGGGTCGAACTGGTAGTGAATGGGCGAGGCCGGACAGGCGAGGTTGTAGATCTGGTCCACCTCGACATAGAGCGGGAACGTGACGTCGTGCCGCATCAGCTCGAAGCGCGGCCGCGCCAGGAGCGGCATGACGTTGTCGCGCGTTCCGGTGAAGAAGTTGTCGACGCACAGCACGTCGCAGCCGTCCTCGAGCAACCGGGCGCAAAGATGCGAGCCTATGAAGCCCGCGCCGCCGGTGACCAGGACGCGCCTGCGGGTGTCGTCACGCATGACCGACCTCGTATTTGAATCGTTGCCGCATGCTACTCACAATGCCGGGCAACGCCAATCGCTGCCACGGGTCTGCAAGTGAGCGGGCTGAGAATCGTACACACCATCCTGTCGAAGGGCTTCGCCGGATCCGAGCGTGCAACGGCGGAGATGTGCAACGCCCATTGCCGCGAGCACGAGGTGCTGCTGATCCTCAAGCGCGGCCACACGAGCCGCAACGGCGTCAGCATCCGCCAGTGGCTCGATCCTGCGGTCCAGGTCGTCGAAGTGGGCAATTGGCTGCCGCGCGCCGGAATGGCGCGCGCGCTGGAGCAATTCCGGCCCGACGTCATCCACGCTCACCTGCGTCGCTCGACCCGCCTGCTGGCGCGCATCCGTCCGCCGGCGCCGACCATCGCCACGCTGCATCTCACTGCGAACGGCCCGCATTTCGCGGACATGGACGGCCTGATCTGCATCGCGCAGTGGCAGCATGAGGACATTCCGCGTGGCTATCGCGGACGGGTGTTCGATATCAATGAGTCCCTGATTCCGAATCGGCGGCTGAGCGCCAGCGAGATCGCGACGCTGCGCCGTGAGCTGGGAGCGGCCCCGGGAGATTACCTGGTGGGCGGAGTCGGGCGGCTCGCGCGCAGCAAGGGCTTCGATGTGCTCGTCGAGGCGTTCAAACGCGCGCACCTGCCCGCGGCACGGCTGGTGATCATTGGTGAGGGCCGCGAGCGCACCCGCCTGGAGCGCGCCCTGGTGCCCGGCATCTCGCTGCCCGGGTTTCGCAGCGATGCCAAGGATTGCTACCAGGCCTTCGACGTCTTCGTGAGTCCGTCACGCAGCGAGCCGCTCGGGCGCGTGGTGCTCGAGGCGCTCGATGCCGGCGTGCCGGTGATTGCGTCGGCCACGCGCGGGCCCGCAGAAATTCTCTCTCGCTACCCGGGCGAGCTTTTTCCGATCGGTGATGTCGATGCGCTGGCGGCGCTCCTGCGAAGAAGCCACGAGCTGCGTCCGCCGCGCCTGCACCACGACCTGAGCGCCTACCATCTGCCGAACATCGCGCGCGAAACCGCAGCGGCGTACCGCGAACTGATCGATGCGAAGCGGCTCAGGTTGCGCGCAGCGGCGAACTAGACATGGCCCATCTCGAAGTCATCCAGGCGGATATCACCACGCTCGAAGTCGACGCCATCGTCAACGCCGCCAATACGCGCCTGGCGGGTGGCGGTGGCGTGGACGGGGCGATTCATCGCGCCGCCGGGCCGGATCTGCTGGCCGAATGTCTGGCGCTCGGCGGCTGTCCGACCGGTGATGCGCGCATCACCGCGGGCTACTGGCTCCCGGCGCGGCACGTCATTCACGCGGTGGGGCCCGTGTGGCGCGGCGGTGGCGCGGACGAGGCGCGGCTGCTGGCGTCCTGCTATCGGCGCTCGCTGGAGCTGGCAGGTGAGAGGCAATTGCGGAGCCTCGCGTTCTCTGCGATCAGCTGCGGAATCTACGGGTATCCGCTCGACGCCGCGGCGCGCATCGCGATCGGCGAGGTCATGGAGGGCATCGCACGGTACCCGGCCATCGAGCTCGTGCAGTTCTGCTGCTTTGGCAACGAGGTGACGAGCGCTTACCGCGAGGCGCTGGCCGCACACTACGGTGCAGGACGGACGTGAGCGCGGGACCGCGCATTCTCTTCATCCCGGCGAGCGGCCCCAGGGGCGCGGGCGAGTATTTTCGTTCGCTCACGATTGCCGAAGGCGTGCGACGGCGCTGGCCCGCAGCGGACATCCGCTTCGTCCTGAGTCGCGAAGCGGGCTATGCACAGGAGGCGCCGTTCCCTGTGATACTCGTCGATCGCTCGCCCACGTACGAGACCGGCCCGGTGATCCGTGCGATCGAGGAGTTACGTCCTGAGATCGTGATCTTCGACAGCGCCGGGCGCGTCGCTCAGTTCCGCGGTGCCCGCCGCAGCGGTGCCCGAGTCGTGTATGTGAGCTCGCGGCCCAAGACGCGCTGGAAGGGATTTCGGCTGCGGCGCATGCTGCAGCTCGATCAGCACTGGCTTGCCTGGCCGCGATTCCTGGATGGGGATCTCTCGAGCTGGGAACGGTTGAAGCTGCGGCTGGCGCCACATGTGGAGATCGTGTTCCTCGATAGCCTGTTTCCGCCGCCGGATCCAGCTCGTGCCGCCGCGTATCGGAGTCAACTGGGACTCGATGGCGATCCCTACGTGCTGTTCTGCGCGGGCGGTGGCGGCTACCGGAGCAACGGTTTGTCCGCTCCCGAAATCTTCGGCCAGGCCGCGATCGACGCGGCGCGCGGCGGTGGCCCGAGAGCCGTCTGGGTGCGCGGACCGAATTACGCAGGCAAGCTGGCGCCGCCACCTGAGCTCTTGTCCCTGGGTGCCCTGGGCGGACAACAAATGATGGACCTCCTCAGCGGCGCGAGGCTTGCAACGATCAATGGCGGAAGCCTGCTATTGCAGGCGTTGGCGCTCAAGGTGCCGTGCGTCGCAGCGCCGGTCGCGGGCGATCAGGACGCTCGCATCCGGGCGTGCGCGGCGCGCGGGCTGCTGGTGGCGAGCGAACTGGATTCCGCGGCGCTGGCGAAGGCGGCGCGCGCTCTGTTCGATGACGCACAGCGCCTGCAAGCCATCCGGACGCGACTCGCCGAGCTCGATCTTTCCAACGGGGTCGACAAGGCGGTGGCGGCACTCGAGCGATTGCTCGCCGTGAGGCGTGGCGCATGAAGGCCTACATGTGCGTGATCTGCGGCTTCGTCTTCGAAGAGGAGAAGGGCGATCCCGCGCGCGGCATTCCGCCGATGACGCGCTGGGAGGATGTGCCGCTGTCGTGGCGCTGCCCGGACTGCGGCGCCGGCAAGGAAGACTTCGAGATGATCGAGATCTGAGCGCCCGAGATCGCGGGGCCCACGTCTACTCGCGCCGGCCCGGGTGTCCGTGCGTGCGCAACAGCTCCAGCACGCTGTCCTTGCCCACGAGGTGCAGCGCCCCGACGACGATCAGGTAGTTCTGCTGGTCATCGAGGAGAGTCGCGATCTCATCCGCCCACTTGCGATTGCGATCCACGACCAGCGATCGATAGAGCTCCGGGAAATCCTTGAACTCGTCCAGCAAGGTCTGCGCGAGCGCGTCGGTATCGCCGCGGCTCCAGGCGCCGATCAACTGGTCCGCTTCTGTCGAGAGGTCGGCGGCCTCGTCGAGCGAGACCACCAGGAAGTCGCTCTGCTGCTTCATCGGGAGCGAATCGAGCGCGCCGAGCTGATCGGCGAGCGTCTCCAGGCCGCGGATTTCCTTGCCATCCTGCGCGGCGTGCTGCATCAGCTGATGTTCGACGCCGGCCTCGGGGTCGAGGCCCAGCTTCATGAACTGCGCCTGCGCGATCGTGAGTGCAGCCACCCACGGCTCGAGCTGCGCCAGCATGTCGAGATCGATTCCGAGCTTGAGGGCCTCTGCATGAGCGCGCGCATAGCGGTCGGTGCCGAGCACGTCGCGCAGCGTTTCCGATTCCGGCAGCATGCCACGTTCGAGCGTGAATTCCTGCGCCTCGGCCGGGTCGACGCTGTCCAGATCCACTTCCATGTAAATCGTGCCCGCCTTGTTGTAAGCCTGCATCACGGACGCCGGCAGCGCTTCGTCCGAGGGACGCAGCACGTGCACCGAGGCGAGCAGGTACACGGTGTTCTTGTGTCCGTCGATTCGCCAGAGCGGCGGATGCGCGTCCGCCCAGGCGGGCGCGGCCGTGAGCCAGGCGCAGAGGGCGGCGAAGCAGCCGAGCGGCGCGCGCAGATTCACGAAGCGAAGCCGTCCACCCACACGACTTCCGTCGTGATGCTGCCGTCGGGCTTGAGCTCGAGCCAGCGATATCCGGGCGGCCGCCGGTCGATTGCAAACAACTCGCTCAGCGGCAGGAACTGTGCGCACGTCGAAGGTGCGCTCAGGAGACGCACGCCGTTGCGCTCGCTCTCGTGAGTCTGGTGGACGTGTCCCCAGAGCACCGCGCGCACATTCTCATGCCGGTCGAGGATCTCGAAGAACTCGTCGGCGTTTTCCAGCCCGACCTTGTCGAGCCAGCTGCTGCGCATGCGCACCGGGTGATGGTGGAGGCAGACGAGCCCGTGCGCACCCTTGTTCCCGGTGAGCGCGCGTTCGAGCAGTGCGAGCTCGGCGGCGGCGAGCCGTCCGCGAGCCTTGCCCGCGAAATAACTGTCGAGCATCACGACAAACCAGCCCGGCCAGCGTGCGACGCCGCCCAGCTGAAACGGCGCGCCCTGCAGCGTGCGGCTCATCGCCGCGGGATCATCGTGGTTGCCCGGGATGCAGTAGACCGGAACGCCCAGTGCGGCGAAGACCTCGCGGAACCGCGCATAGCCGTCCGCGTCGTCCTGCACCAGGTCGCCGGTCGCGAGAATGCCGTCACAGGGCCAATGCCGCGAACGAGCGTGCTCAATGGCGGCGAGCAGGGAAGCGTAGGTGGCGACACCGCGCAGCTTGCCGTCGGCATCCCCATACAGATGCGGGTCCGTGAACTGTATGAGACGCACAGTGCTCATTTGGGTCCGTCTGCGCGCGACTGCCGCGCCCAGCGTGTACCGGATCACAATTCAGCGGCAGATCATATCAGAGGGGTCGACGCATCAAGGGTGATGCAAGTCGCGTGCAATCGTGCAATTCAGCTTCGCGGCGCGGTCTGCGGCGATGCTGCGCGGCCTGCGTAGTCACGTCTGTGACGCAGGCCACTGTCATTTCCAGGCGACAAGACGGGGCGAGGGCGCGGCCCTCGCCCCGCCAGTTGCACCTCAATAGCGGTAGTGATCGGACTTGTACGGCCCGTGCTTGTCGACGTCGATGTAGCGCGCCTGGGTATCGGTGAGCTCGGTGAGATGCGCGCCCAGTTTCTTCAACTGCAGCCGCGCGACCTTCTCATCGAGCTGCTTCGGCAGGATGTACACGCCGACCGGGTACTTGCCGGGGTTGCCCCAGAGCTCGATCTGCGCCATCACCTGGTTGGTGAAGGAGGAGGACATCACGTAGCTCGGATGGCCCGTGCCGCAGCCGAGGTTCACGAGGCGCCCTTCGGCCAGCAGGATGATCCGCCGGCCGTCCGGGAAGATCACGTGGTCGACCTGGGGCTTGATGTTCTCCCACTTGTATTGCTTGAGCGCGGCCACGTCGATCTCGTTGTCGAAGTGGCCGATGTTGCACACGATGGCATTGTGCTTCATGCGCCTCATGTGCTCGTGCGTGATCACGTGGAAGTTGCCGGTGGCGGAGACGAAGATGTCGGCCTTGGCGGCCGCCTCGTCCATGGTCACCACCCGGTAGCCCTCCATCGCGGCCTGCAGTGCGCAGATCGGATCGATCTCGGTGACCCAGACCTGAGCGGACAGCGCCCGCAACGCCTGGGCCGAGCCCTTGCCGACATCGCCGTAGCCGCAGACCACCGCGATCTTGCCCGCGATCATCACGTCGGTCGCGCGCTTGATGCCATCGACCAGCGACTCGCGACAGCCGTAGAGGTTGTCGAACTTGGACTTGGTGACCGAGTCATTGACGTTGATGGCCGGGAACGGCAGCGTGCCCTGCTTCTGCATCTCGTAGAGCCGGTGCACGCCGGTGGTGGTCTCCTCGGTCACGCCCCTGATGTTGGCGAGGATGCGTGAGTAGAACCCCGGTTTGGATTCGAGGTGCTTCTTG
>DATBIF010000415.1:0-5571 GCA_036557045.1 Steroidobacteraceae bacterium | reverse complement strand
CGCGGGGCGTAGAGCGCGGCCAGCTCGTCGCGCCAGCGCCGCAGCTCGCCTTCCGCGCCACGCACGATCACGATTTCCAGCGGCTCGAGGTGCTCCTCGAGCGCATTGAGCAGTGCGGCGTGTCCCTGCGGGTAGCGCTCCAGCTGCGCCCAACCCGCACGCAGAGTTCGTTCCGCGGCTTCCAGATAGCGAGTTTCGCCCAGCAAGTGCCCCGCGCGACCGAAGACGCGGGCCGCCACTGCATTGCCGTTCGGGAGCGAGTCGTCACTGAAAGTCTTGGAGCGGTGCATGAGCGTTTCATGGTCATCAGCGGTAAAGAAAAACCCGCCGCGCTCGCGATCGCCGAAGTGCTCGAGCACCGCATCCAGCAGGCTGGTCGCAAAGCCGAGGTCGGCGCTGCGCCAGCGGTATTGCAACAGCTCGAGAATCGCGTCGGCCACGAAGACGTAATCATCCAGGTAGGCCGGCAGGTGAGCGTGGCCGTCCTTGAAGGTCGCGACCAGCCGACCGTTGTTCCACAGGGTCGAGCGCACGAAATCGAGCGCGCGCGTCGCGGACTGCTCCAGATCCGCTCGCCGCAGTGTGCGCGCCGCCACGGCCATGCCCTGGATCATGAGGCCGTTCCAGCTCGTGAGAATCTTGTCGTCCCGTCCGGGCCGGACGCGCGCCTCGCGCGCGCGGCGCAATTTCTTCATCGCGCCCTGCAGGATCGACTCGATCTCGGTGAGCTCGCGCTTCTCGCGACTCGCGACTTCATCGAGCGCTTCGCGCGCATGCAGGTGCCAGTGACCTTCGAAATTCGGCGCCTCGTCCAACCCGAAGCGCCGCTCCACGACGCGGTACTCGTCACGATCGAGGAGTCCCTGGATCTCGTTCTTGTCCCAGACGTAGAAGCGCCCCTCGTGGCCCTCGGAATCTGCATCCAGGCTCGAGTAGTAGCCACCCTCGGGCGCCTGCATCTCGCGCACGACCCAGCTCGCGATCCCGCCCGCGATGTCGGCGAAGAAGTGATCGCCCGTGGCGACAGCCGTCTGTGCATAGAGCGCGAGCAGCGGGCCGTTGTCGTAGAGCATCTTCTCGAAGTGCGGGATCATCCAGTACTGGTCGACCGAGTAGCGGCAGAAGCCGCCGCCCACCTGGTCATAGATGCCGCCTTCGCCCATGCGCTTGAGCGTGAGCGTCGCCATGTAAAGCGCCTGCAGGTCGGGTTCACGGTCGCCTCCGGTGCCCCGCCAATGTCGTAACAGGCGCTCGATGCTGGTGGCATGCGGAAACTTGGGCGCGCCGCCGAATCCCCCGTAGCGGCTGTCGAACTCGTCCTCCATCAGCATGCGCGCCTGCTTCAGGGGCGCGGCGGAAAGCTGCAGCCCGGGCTCGGGCGCCGCTGGATAGAAGGTCTCGAAGGCCTGCGCCAGCGCGCTGTTCTGGCGGCGGACCTCGTCGCCGTGCTCGCGGAAGTACTGTGCGACGCGTTGCAGGAGATCCTTGAACGCCGGCATCCCATGGCGCGGCTCTTTCGGGAAATAGGTGCCGCCGAAGAACGGGCGCTGATCGTCCGGCGTGAGGAACATCGTCAGTGGCCAGCCGCCGGTGCGCCGCGCGAGCATCTGGTGTGCGAGCTGGTAGATGCGATCGAGATCGGGCCGCTCCTCGCGATCGACCTTGATGTTCACGTAGAGCTCGTTCATGAGCGCCGCGGTGGCCGGATCCTCGAACGATTCGTGTGCCATGACGTGGCACCAGTGACAGGCCGAGTAGCCGACGGACAGCAGGATTGGCTTGTTCTCGCGGCGCGCGCGCTCGAGAGCTGCGTCGCCCCACGGATACCAGTCGACCGGATTGGCCGCATGCTGCTGCAGGTAGGGACTGGTTTCGCGTGCGAGGTGGTTTTTCCGGGTGGCGGAGGTCGGCTGCATGGGACGCGCATCGGCTAGAATGCGCGCCACTATACGCGATCCCGTCCGACCCGAAACGCGATGCCCGATCCATGACACGCGCGGAGCCTGCAGCCGCTGCGGCTTCGATTCCGGAACTGCGCCTGAAGCGTGGCGAAGAGCGGCGCCTGGCGGCCGGACACCTGTGGGTGTTCAGCAATGAGATCGACACCGACGCCACACCGCTGACCGCATTCGCGCCTGGCGACCCGGTGCGCGTGGTCAGCGATCGCGAGCGGTTCCTCGGCTACGCCTACGTGAATCCGCGCTCGCTGATCAGCGCGCGCATCGTGGGCCGCGATCCCGGGTACCCGATCGGCAAATCGCTCATCGTGCATCGGCTCCAGGTCGCTCTGAGCCTGCGCCGGCGGCTCTACGAGCAGCCGTACTACCGGCTGGTGTACGGCGAATCGGACGAGCTTCCCGGACTCGTGATCGATCGTTATGGAGACGTGTGTGTCGCGCAGATCGGCACCGCCGGCATGGAACGATTGAAAGCCGAGATCGCCGCTGCGCTCGAAAAGGTGATTCGACCCGCAGGACTCCTGTGGAAGAACGACAGCGGCGCGCGCGAGCTCGAAGGGCTGCCGGAATACACGGAAGTCGCGTTTGGAACCGTGCCGGACAAGGTCGATGTCACCGAGAACGGCGTTCGTTACTCCGTGCCCCTCGCGCAGGGGCAGAAGACCGGGTGGTTCTTCGACCAGGCGCTCAATCGCGCCACCTTTCTCAAGTACGTGCCGGGGGCGCGCGTGCTCGATGTCTTCAGTTATCTCGGCGCCTGGGGCATCGCGGCCGCCCGCCACGGCGCCACCGACGTCACCTGCGTCGAGACTTCCCCGCAGGCCGCTGAATGGATCCAGGCGAATGCTGCGCGCAATGGCGTGAAGCTCGAGGTACGCAAGGGCGATGCATTCGAGGTTCTCGAGGCGCTGCACGGCGCGCGCGAGCGCTTCGACGTCGTGGTGCTCGATCCACCGGCCTTCATCAAGCGGCGCAAGGACGCGGCCAAGGGACAGGCTGCCTATCGCAAGCTCAACCAGCTGGGGCTGCAGCTCCTGTCGCGCGACGCGATGCTGGTATCCTGCTCGTGTTCGTACCACCTCACGGGAGAGGCTCTGCTCGGCGCCATCCAGAAGGCGGCGCGGCACGTGAGTCGCTTCGTGCAGGTGCTCGAAACCGGCGGACAGGCGCCCGATCACCCGGTGCATCCCGCCATTCCCGAGACACGTTATCTCAAAGCATACTTCTGCCGGGCAGTGCAGGACTGAGGCGCAATGATCCCGTACCCAGCGTTCGATCCAGTCGCATTCTCGATCGGGCCGCTTTTCGGTCTCGGTCCGATCCAGATCCACTGGTACGGGATCATGTACCTCATTGGTTTCATCGCGGCGTGGTGGCTCGCGCGCCAGCGTGCTGCGGCGCCGGGCTCCAGCTGGAGTCCGCGCGATGTCGATGACCTGATCTTCTTCGCTGCGCTCGGGGTCATCCTCGGCGGGCGGCTCGGCTGGGTGCTGGTCTATGGGCACGATGTCGTCGCCAGGAACCCGCTCGCCATCCTCAAGGTCTGGCAGGGCGGCATGTCGTTTCACGGCGGACTCGCCGGCGTGCTGATCGCCATCGCGATCTTCGCCAGGCGACGAGGACGCGCGATCGCGGACGTGTTCGATTTCACCGCTCCGCTCCCCGGGCTGGGCCTGTTCGCGGGCCGCATCGGTAACTTCATCAACGGCGAGCTGTGGGGGAAAGTCACCACTGTTCCCTGGGGTTTCATGGTGAACGGCGAAGTGCGTCACGCCTCGCAGCTCTACGAGGCGTTTCTCGAAGGCCTGGTGCTATACGCCGTGTTGTGGCTGTTCACCGCCAGGCCGCGCCCGCGCCTCGCGCCGACCGGGCTTTTCCTGGTTCTGTATGGAGTGTTCCGCTTCGTGATCGAGTTCGTACGCATTCCCGACGACAACATGGGCGAGCACGGTTATCTCGCGTGGGGCTGGCTGACCACCGGGCAGGTGTTGTCGTTCCCGATGATCCTGCTCGGTGTCGCGATACTCACCTGGGCGTATCGCAGGCGCGAGCCGTCCGGCAACTATCAATGAAGGTCTATCTCGACTTCATGCGCCACGTGCGCGAGCACGGGGTCAGCAAGGCCGATCGCACCGGCACCGGCACGCTCAGCGTCTTCGGCTACCAGATGCGTTTCGATCTCGCGCAGGGCTTTCCGCTGGTGACCACCAAGAAAGTGCATACGCGCTCGGTCGTCCATGAGCTGCTCTGGTTCCTGCGCGGCGAAACCAACCTGAAGTATCTGCACGAGCACGGCGTCAGCATCTGGGATGAGTGGGCGGATGAGCGCGGCGAGCTCGGCCCGATCTACGGCAAGCAATGGCGCGACTGGGTGGCGCCGGACGGGCGCCACATCGACCAGATGGCCCAGGTCGTCGAGCAGCTGCGCAGCAATCCGGATTCCCGGCGCATCATCGTCAGCGCGTGGAACGTGGGCGAGCTCGAGCGCATGGCCCTCGCACCCTGCCACGCGTTCTTCCAGTTCTATGTGGCGCAAGGCCGGTTGTCCGCGCAGGTGTACCAGCGCAGCGCCGACCTCTTCCTCGGCGTGCCTTTCAACATCGCGTCCTACGCGCTCCTCACGCATCTGCTGGCGCAGCAGGCGCACCTGGTGGCGGGCGACCTGATCTGGACCGGTGGCGACTGTCACCTGTACGTCAACCACCTGGAGCAGGCTGACCTGCAGCTCGCGCGCGCGCCGCACCCGCTGCCGCAGCTCGTGATCAAGCGGCGCCCGCCGTCGCTGTTCGACTACGAGTTCGAGGACTTCGAGATCGTGAACTACAGCCACGAGCCGGCGATCAAAGCACCGGTGGCGGTGTAGGGGAAGAGGCCCTGGGCGTCAGGCCGCGGGCCATGGGCGAAGAGGGAAACCAGGTGAGACTGGCGAACGGCAAGAGAGTGCCCATGCTCGAAGTGAGGAATTCACGGGTTCACGGGCGGGGGGCGTTCGCGCTCCGGAAGATCCGCAAGGGCACACGGGTCATCGAATACGCGGGCGAGCGCGTCAGCCACGCAGAGGCCGATCGGCGCTACGAGGGCCGCGAACCCGGTGACAATCACACGTTCCTGTTCATCCTCGACGAAAGCACGGTGATCGATGCGGGCGTCGGCGGCAACCAGGCGCGCTACATCAATCATTCCTGCGAGCCCAACTGCGAATCGGTGATCGAGGGCCAGCAGATCTACATCTACGCCATCCGCACCATCGAACCAGGCGAAGAGCTCGCGTACGACTACCAGATCCAGCGCGAACAGGACGATCCACCGAACGTCGAGGAAATCTTCAGCTGCAGCTGCGGTTCGCCCGCCTGCCGCGGCACGATGCTGGTGCCGGAGGAGCGGGCGCGGCGCAACCGGCGCCTGCGACCACGGTGAATTCCGTACGCGTGCCGGCTGCGGGCCGATTCGCACCGGTTGCTGCCGATCTCGCGGCGCAGGGCTGGTCCACTTGTGTGGACTTCGCGCCGCCCGGTCTGACGGCCCGGCTGCGCCACGAAGCGCAGCGCCTGTCCGCACGCGGCGCATTCCAGCCCGCCGCCACGGGGAGCGGCGCGAAGCGCAGCGTGAGTCC
>DATBIF010000414.1:0-2430 GCA_036557045.1 Steroidobacteraceae bacterium | reverse complement strand
TTCGCCCCGTCAGCCGCAGATAGTCGAGCGTGATGTCGTCGAACGGGAAATACACGACGGTCGCGCCGTACTCCGGCGCCATGTTGGCCACGGTGCCGCGCGTTCCCCAATCGAGATCGTCCAGCCCGGGGCCACAGACCTCCACGAACTTGCCGACCACGCCGTGCTTGCGCAACAGCTCGGTCAGGTGCAGCGCCAGGTCCGTGCCGGTGACGCCGGAGCGCAGCGCGCCCGTCACGCGCAACCCGACCACTTTCGGCACGATGATGGGCACGGGCTCGCCAAGCATCGCCGCCTGTCCTTCCAGGCCTCCCACGCCCCACGCAACGATGCCGAGGGCATTGATCATCGGCGTATGGCTGTCGGTCGCCACCATGTCGTCGGGGTGCAGCAGGCGCGCGCCGCTCGACGTGCGGCTTTCCCACACGACCTGCGCAAGCGATTCCATGTTCACCTGGTGGATGATGCCCGTGCCCGGCGGCACAACCCGGAAATTGTCGACGCTCTGCTCGGCCCACTTGATGAACCGATACCGCTCCGAGTTGCGACGGTAGTCGATGTCGAGGTTCGCATCGACGGCGTCCGCTGTCGCATATTTCTCCACGATCACCGAATGGTCGATCGTCAGCACGACGGGAATCATGGGGTTCATCGTGCCCGCATCGCCTCCCAGCTCGGCGATCGCATCGCGCATGCCGGCGAAATCGGCGAGCGCTGGCAGGCACGTCGTGTCGTGCAGCATCAGGCGGTTCGGCTGGAAAGGCACTTCGCACGGCGGGCCCTCGCCACGAAGATGGTCGAGCAACGGACGCAGCGCGTGAGGCGAGCAGCGCGCGACGTTCTCGAGCAGGATGCGCAGCGAATACGGCAACTCGCGCAAGCGGGCGGGCGGCAGGAAGCGCTCGAGGTTCACCCAGGCGAAACGCTCGCTGCCGACGATCAGCTCGTCGTACTCGTGCTCGGGCGTGACATTGGCCATGGAACCGCCGCGAGGCTACTTCCGCCCGGTGAGCTTCACCTTTTCCCGGCGCGCCTGGTCGATGTGCCGGCGCAGGAAGTCGGCCGCGCGCGGCAAGTCACCGCTCTCGATCAGGTCGAGGATCAGCAGATGATCCCTGCACTGGCGCACGAGCCGCGCCCGGTTGACGTGCGTGCGGTAGTCGAGAAGCCGGCGCAGGCGGTTGACGCGCCGTATCGACTCGGTGAGGAACGGGTCGCCCGATGCCGCGACGATGGTCTCGTGGAATGTCGAGCCGATCCGGAACGTTTCGCCCGATGGGTATTGCAGGATGCCGCCGCTCAGCATCGCCTGCTGCTCCTTGCGGCATCGCGCGATCGTTTGCTTCGACATGCGGTAATTCGGCTGCAGCACCGCGGCGGGCTCGATCAGCATCCGGAAGCGGTACATTTGGTCGTAGGCTTTCGGCGACTCGAGCACGGGCAGGAACTCCCAGCCGTGCCCCGGCAAGCGCTCGACCCAGCCCTCCTCCATCATCCGGCGCAACAGGCGACTCACGCCCGGTCGCGTCAACCGATAACGCCTCGCGAGCTCGGCCTCCGTGAATCGGACGGGAAGGCGGCCGCTGACGCGATCCTCGGCGACCTTCAGGTAAACCGAATCGTGCTCCTCGGGCGCCGGGCCGCCGCCGATGACGAGCTCGCGCGCAGGCTTGACCAGGAATGCGCCGCGATGCCGGCGGTTCTCGAGAACGCCCATCTTCTCGAGCAGCCTGAGCGCGCCGCGCACCGGCGTGCGTGACACGCGCAGTTGCCCGGCAAGCCATTCCTCGCCGATATGCGAGCCGGCTTCGAGCTCCTGCTCGTGCAGCAGCTCCAGGACCTGCCGCGCCAGGCGATGCGTCGCAGCGCTCGTTGCGACGGGCTTGCGAGGCGCAACCGGGGACGAAGACGAAGGTCGGGCAGCGATGCCCGCATCATACTCGATGCGATTCTGCCTCACGGCAGCATCCGGGTTGCGCGGCGCGCCTCAGCTCGCGCGTGCTTGCGCCTCGAGCGCCTGGGCCACCGCGCCGCCGAACGCCTTGCAGCCGAGCGATCCCCCGAGATCCACCGTGCGTGTGCCCGGGTTCTCGAGAACGCGGTCGACCGCTGCCTCCATGGCATCGCCCGCCTTGCGTACCTTCGCAACGCCGTGGTGATCGCCCATCCATTGAAGCAGCATGGCCACCGACAGGATCATGGACGTCGGATTGGCCCGGTCCTGCCCGGCGATGTCGGGCGCGGAGCCGTGCTGCGCCTGCGCGCAGCAGTTCGTGTCGCTCGCCATCATCGATCCGGCCAGGCCAAGGCTGCCCGAAAGCTCACTCGCGAGATCCGAGAGGATGTCGCCGTAGAAGTTGGTGGCTACGATCACGTCGAAGCGCTCCGGCGTGCGCACGATGTGCGCCGTCGACGCATCGATCAGGAGAT
>DATBIF010000413.1:0-2996 GCA_036557045.1 Steroidobacteraceae bacterium | reverse complement strand
GGAGTGCCATTCGGCGCTCCAGTCACTCTGAAAACACGTGACAAGCAAAGGTTATGCCAGCCAGTCTTTGACAATCAACTGTCCAAGTTTTTGACGAATGTAGGCAAAAACGGACGCCAAGATAGAAGGGGGTTGGCCTGGAACGCAATAGAAAGCCGCAGCTTGGTGGCACGCTGCGAGTCGCAGCCTGCCAAGTGTCACGACGGTGGCTCTGGACGCACCACGCGGCCAGTCCGCATCCTCTACGCATGGACAACCTGGCTCACGCACTGGTCGGCGCGGCCCTCGGCCGTGCGGTGGCCGACCGCGACGTCCCGCGGGCCGCGCTCATCGGCGGGATCGCGGCCAACATGCCGGACTTGAGCGAATTGTTCACCGGCTATCTCGGTTGGTCGCGCGCGGACTTTCTCGCCAACCATCGCGGCATCACTCACTCGCTTGCAGGCGCGGCGGCCGAAATCGTCGCGCTGGTGTTGATCGTAGGAATCTTCGTCCGGCCCGCCCCATGGCGGCGGATTACACTGCTCGTGACCGTCACCGTCATCAGCCATCTCTTTATGGACTGGCAGGGCTCGTACGGCTGGCGGCCCTTTCTTCCCTGGAATGGCACGTGGTACTACCTCGACTGGGTGGCGATCGCAGACCCGTTCTTCTGGCTCGTGCCATTGGTCGCATTGGCATGGGGGGCGAATCGTCACTGGAGACCACTGCTGGCAACGCTGATCGGCGCCACGCTCATCACGCTGGTCATCGCGCGCTACGTCGCGAACGGCGGCAGCGTCTCGCGCTGGGTGCTGCCGCTGTGCGGCGCCATCGCGGTGCTTGCCGCGATCGGCTGGCTGGGCTTCTGGTGGGGGCCGGTCGCGCGGCAGCGGCTCGCCAGATATGCGGTGCTGCTGCTCGGGTTCTACACGATTGCGCAGGGCGTCGCCCTGCGCCACTCCGAGGCTTTGATCCGACAGCAAGCGCTGCGACGCTTTGGCTCGGCAACTCGCTGGGCTGCCCTCACGACCGTCGGCGAGCCGTTTACCTGGGAGCCGATGTACGCAAGCGCCGACACCGTGGTCGGAAGCGGCTGGCAGCTACCGAGAAATCTCAGGCTCCCGCCCGTCATGCGAGCGCTTGACACCCCGGACGGGCGCGCGATTGCGCAGTTCTCGCGCTTCCTCACCGCAGGCACCGATACCGCGGCTGGGACCGTGTATTTGTGGGATGCGCGCTACTCGCGTGGCGGCCGCGGAGGCTGGGCCGCCGTGCAAATCAGGATGGAGTCGACTCGTTGAACGTGAGGCCCGAGCCGCGGCGGTCGCGCAGCTTGCGACGGGGCGTAAACGAGCGGCGCTCAATCCGACTGCGGCGGTCAATTACCCCGCGTCGCTCGACGACTACGGTGAGGCCGCGCAGTCGCCGCTCGGCAATACGCCGATCGAGTCCAGAGCGCCGCTCCGGCCGCACGCGGCGCTCGACATGATGGCGGATCGGCCGAGGCTCGTGGTTCATTCCGATCAATCTGCGCTGCGCCGGGAATTCGTGCCAGCCGAAATGAGCGACTACATTTCTCCGCCGTGACCACGCCCGATCGGCGCTCTCCCCCCAATGTGACAGCCGTCACCAGCGCTCCGCCGCAAACGCCACCAGCGGGCTTGCTGGACGACGCCCTTCGCGCGCTCGAGCCCGCGTTCCGGCTGGACAACCTCGTCGCGCTCTCGTCGGAGCGGGCGCTGTATCACGCGTGGGATCGCGTGCTGAAGCGTCACGTCACAATTCGCGTGCACCTCGCCGCGGACGCGCCGGGTCGCGCCTGGTTCATGCGCGAGACCGAGACGTTGGCGCAGCTCGATCACCCGGCGATTCGGCACGTGTACGCCGCCGGTGAAATCGCGTCGTTCGCCTATCGTACGGCAAATTGGATCGAGGGCGAGAGCCTGGCGGACGCGCTGCGGCGCGGGCCGCGCCCCATCCCCCAATGCATGTCGCTCATCCGCGATCTCCTCGCGGCGCTCGAGCATGCGCACGCGCGGGGCATCATCATGCGGCGCATCGTGCCGTCCACGCTGATGATCAACACTGGTGGTCAGGGCGTCATCACCGACCTGCGCTACTCGAACTGGTGTCTCCCCTACTTGCCGCCGCTCGCCGTCGACGATCCCGGCACCGCGTACATGGCACCTGAGGTGCGCGCCGGAGAAAGTGGCGATCCCTCGAGCGATGTGTACACCGTAACGGCGAACATCTACGTGGCGCTCACGGGCACGCCCCCTCACACGGACCCGGCGCAGATCGTCCCCCCCCGCCAGTTGCGACAGGCCGTGCCCGCGGCAGTCGAGCGGGTGATCGTACGCGCGCTCTCGCGGGTGCCGAAGGAGCGCTACTTCACGGCGACGGAGATGCTCGAGGATTTCGTGAGCGACGCGGGGACGTTTCAAGTGCTGGCGGCCGCCCCGGCAATCACGGAGTCGGGATTCGAGCGACGGCTCAGGCGCGCGCTGGGCGACGATTACGAGCTGCTCGAAGAAATCGGCGCGGGCGGGTTTGGGCGCGTCTATCGCGCGCGCGACTTGGCGCTCGAGCGCGACGTGGCGATCAAGGTCTTGCATCCGGCGCTCACCGCGGATCCGGGCGTCGTCGAGCGTTTCCGCCGCGAGGCGCAGCTCGCCGCGCGGCTGCGCCATCCGAACATCGTGAGTATCTACGACATTATGGGCCGTGCCGGGCTGACCTGGTACGCAATGGAGTTCGTGCCCGGCTCGAGCCTGGCGCAGGTGATTCAGCGACACGGAACGTTCTCGCTGGATCAGACCGAGCGGCTCCTTAATGAAGCGCTTTCGGCACTCGAGCACGCGCACAGCCTGGGACTGATCCACCGCGATATCAAGCCCGAGAACATGCTGATCGAGCCCGACGGCCGCCTGCGCATCACGGACTTCGGGCTCGCACTGGCGTTGCGGGGCGGCGCCCGCTTTGGCGGCGCCACCTCGCGCAGCGGCACGCCGCAG
>DATBIF010000412.1:0-8730 GCA_036557045.1 Steroidobacteraceae bacterium | reverse complement strand
CCTGCAGGGATTGCTGGGTCGATGCGCCCAGCAGGTCGACGCGCGAGCGATGCCCCCGGTTGTTGATGCGCCTGTCCTCCCAGGCGAGCGTGCCGCGAAAGCGCGTATCCGTGCCGTAGCCGATCGCGGCGGTGTACTTGTTGCGCTTGCCGGTCTGCACACGCACGGTCATCGGCACGGTGTGGGTCTGCGTATCGCGCGTGCCCGGGATGATCTCGACGTTGCTGAAGTACAGCGTGTCGTCCAGCGCAAACTGGGTCGTGAGGAGCTTGGTGGCGTCGAAATAGTCGCCTTCCTGGTACCTCAGGTAACGCACGGCGAGCTTCGGATCGATGGCATCCTGCTCGATGGTGGTCGCTCCGAAGCGGTAGCGTTCACCGGTCTGCAGCTGGAGGATCGCCTCGGCCGTGAGATTCTTCGGGTCGACGCGCAGCTCACTGCGTTCGTAGCGCGCATCCAGGAAACCGGAGCTCAACGCCGTGCGCTGCAGATCGCCCTTGAGCCGATCGTAGGCGCTGTGACTCAGCCGGTGTCCGGGCTTGAGCGTCGTGTTCGCGAGGAGGTCGCGGAACATCTTTTCGTTCTCGCCCGGACCCAGCACGCTGACATTGACCGCGGTCAGCATCACCGGCGGCCCCGGATCTATCTTGAGGTGCATGCGCCAGTCGCGGCCGTTCGGCAGGTGCTCGACACTCGATTGCACCGTCGGTGCGTAGTAGCCGAAAGGGCGCATCGCGCTGCGCACCTCGCCGTCGAGACGCTCGTTGAGACGATCGACCATTGCCTCGTCGAGATCGTCGCGCTCGCGGTAGCGCTGGACGCTCAGCACGACGAGCAGGTTCTCGCGCACCTCGTCGTCGACACCCTCGATGACCAGCTCGATGTTGGCCCGTGCGGTAGGCATGAGCGCACAGAGCGCGAGCGCCGCGATCCCGCGCCTGGCGCTGCTCGCGGACTTCATCCGGGCCCTCGTGCCTCGTTCATTCTTCGGGTCCCGTGCGCCACTCGAAGGCATCCTCACCCGTAGTGCGACCCTCGCGGTCGTAGCGGCGTTCCCGCACCTGCACGGTACCGTCGAGGCCGATGCGGACCGCAGTCGAGCAGCGGGTGCCGTAGCGCTCGTCGACGATGAACGGCGAGGACAGGAGTCGCTCCCAATCGAGCCCGATGCCGGTGTCCGGCAGCAGGTGATCGGGCGCCGGATCCCGATCGGCGAGCATCGAGAGCATCTCCTCGAGCGAGGGCTCCGGCGCTGCGATCAGTTTGCGAAAGCGCGCGCGAGTGCGCGCAAGCTTCGGCCAGGAAGTGTCGAGCAGGTGATTGCTCAGGCCATGCACGCCGCGATCCAGTGCGCGTGCAAAAGGTTCCGCTCGATTCGAGGCGTAGTGCATGTTCCCGGCGTCGGCCAGCAACAGGTTGAACCCGGCGTAGCGCTCGGCTTCCGGCGCGAGCTCCGCCAGGAATCGCGCCGACGAAAGAGCGCTCGCCAGGTAGTGCGTGATCAGGCCGCCTCGCGACGGCATTCCGGGTACCGGTCGTTGCAGTTCACGGTAGTTGGTGACGACGCCGAAATCACCGCGCCTGGAAAGCCCGAGCCAGGTGCCGCCCGCCTGCAGGTCGCGTCCCGCGAGAATGGCTGGCTGATCCGTCCACCAGCCCATCGCGGCGCTCGGACGATCGTGGAACTCGTCGCGGTTGCCGGCAAAAATCAGCCGGTAACGCGGGTGAGCATTCCAGGCGAACACCAGCAGGCACATGCCCGCATTGTAGGAAACGGTGCGCTGACCCGCGAACCTGCCCGCCGTTTCCGGACGGGCAGGTTCGGATCGACCGCCGACCCGCCGCCGCTTGGCCGGCGAGCTGGCGGCCATGCGCCATCGAGAGGTGGCGCGTCCTCTTCTGGTTGTTCTTGAAAGAACGCTTCAGTGAGCGCCGGCCGCCTTCGGGCTGACCGTGTGGTGCAGTTTCCTGACCTTGAAGCCCAGGATCAACAGGGCGACGCCGTAGACGATCGCGTAGGCCGCGATCACCCAGATGATCGAGAGAGCCCCGAGACCTGGCGATACGAGCAGGAGCACGGCAAAGGCGATCGAGAGCGCGCCCGCGAGTCCCAGCCAGAACTCGCCCTGGATTTCCTTGCGCAGGCGGATGGCCGCCACGATCTGCAGGACGCCGGTGACCAGGCTCCACGCCGCGATATACAAGAGGAGTGCGAGCGCGGCGGCGGCCGGATGCCAGAATGTCAGCACCCCGATCAGCACTCCCAATGCGCCGATCATGCCGACGACCCAGCGGCTCTCCGCCGGCGAGCGCCCGGAGAGCGCCGCATACAGAGCGATCAGCCCGTCGACGAACACGTACGCGCCGAAAAAGAGCACCAGCACGGCGACGGTCACACCGGGATAGAACCACGCGAGGAGGCCAAAGATGATCGCGGCGATGCCGCGCAGGACCAGGGTCCACCAGAAGCGCGAAAGCAGTTCGAGCATACGTCACCTCGGGATGTTCGGATTGGTATGGGAGGAGAGTTCAGCCGTGCATATAAGCCCCATCGGCGCGCCGAGGGTATTGTCCCTGGGGCCTAGAGCAACTCTGCCCTAGAGGCGCACCCCGGGCGTCTCGCGCAAGGGACGGCCCGCGCCGCTGTCGTACCAGTCCTCGATCAGGCGGAAGGAGATCGACTGGCTGGAGGGCATCGCGATCGCGCCATTGGCGATGTCCGCACGACTGAACCAGCGTGCGTCCTCGAGCTCGCCGTCCTTGAGAGTGATATCGGAGCCGAGGGCGTGCGCGGTGAACCCCAGCATCAGGGAGGACGGAAAGGGCCAGGGTTGCGAGGAATGGTAACGCACGTCGTGGACGCTGACGCCCGTCTCCTCGTGCACTTCGCGCAGCACCGCGTCCTCGAGGCTTTCACCCGGCTCGACGAATCCCGCGATCGTCGAGTACCGCCCCGCCGGCCAGCTCGGCTGACGGCCGAGGAGCGCGCGCGTGCCGTCGCTCACCAGCACGATGATCGCGGGATCGATGCGCGGGAACTGCTCGGTCCTGCAACTCTCGTTGGTGCAGACGAGCACGTGGCCGGCGCGCGTGCTGCGCGTTGGCGAACCGCACACACCGCAGAAACGGTGACGCTGCCGCCACAGCGTGAGCGCGCGCGCATACGCGAGCAGACCCGCCTCGTCGCTCGGCAGCATCGCGCCCAGCCAGCGCAGCTCGCGAAACTCCGCTTGCGAGTCGACTTCGGGCGGCGACTCGCCGCCGAGCTCGACCAGGAAGCTCGCGCGTCCGCGGAACATGCCGAGGAACACTATCTCCTCCGGATTCGCCGCGCGCACGACGGCGTGCGAGCTCTCGAGCAGCACTGCGCCGAGCGCATCGCCGCGCCGAAGCAGGTTGCGCGCCTGCCAGACGGCGACGAATTGCGCCTGGGGGTCGCGCCCCGCCTCGCGCAGCCAGTTCTCGCGCTCGCGCAGGTGAGTGCTGCGGTCGAGGTAAGGGCCCGCGAAGATGTTGGGGCGATTCGTGGAGGAGCTCATCAGCGGTAAAAGAACGTGACCGGCTCATTGTAAGGGGTTGCTGCCCGGCATGCCCTTCGCACGTGAACGCGAGAGACTTTGCGAGTGTCCATTCCGGGACTGGGAGCGTACTCTGCGCAGCCATGCCACGGACCTGCTACCTCGCCGCCGCGTGCCTGATCATCGTTGCAGGCTGTGCCCCGGAGCTTGCATCGCGACCGGGCGCGTACACGGTATCCAGGCAGCCCGTCCAGGTCGCCGGACACGAGCTCAGCCTGACGTACGTGCGACCGACTGAAGCCCGTCACCCCGGGTACCTCGTCGTGTTCGCCACCGGCGATGCTGGCTGGTGGGGCACGAGTCACGAGCTCTTCGCGCATCTCGCCAAGCAGGGTTATGAGATCGCCGGCTTCAACGCACCGGAGATCCTCAAGCCGATCGTGCGTTCCGGCGAGCGCATGAGCACTGCGGACGCAGCGAAGGGCCTGGCCCAGGCGTACGCGCATGCGAAGCATGACCTCGGTCTTCCCGACTCGACGCCGATCATCGTGGTCGGGTTCTCGCGCGGCGCGACGCTGGTGGCGTTCACGGCTCTGCATCCGGAGTTGCGCGATGGGATCGGCGGAGCGGTGGCGATCGCGCTGACGCGCGAAGCCGACTACCTCAAGGCGCCGCCCAGGGAGCGCGCACCCGATGTCCAGGTCGACGACCAGGGCCGCATCCAGATCTATCCGGCGCTCAAATTCCTCGGCGCGACGCGGCTCGCGGTGATCCAATCGACCAATGATCCTTACGTGCCGTCCGCGGAATCGCGCCAGCTTCTCGGCCCGGACACGCCGACGCTCCGGCTCTACCAGGTCGAAGCCAGAAACCACGGCTTCAGCGGCGGGCGCGAGCAGCTCATGCAGGACCTCGACGAGGCACTGCGCTGGATCGAAGAGCCTGACGCTGCCGGCGTGGCGCAGTAGGTATCAATGCACGGTGAGATTCGAGGGTGGCTTCGGTCGTGCGACGCCGCTGATCGGCTTGAATCCGTCGGCCAGCGTCCAACCTGGGTTGCCGCCCGCGTCGAACTTGTAGGCCCCCGCATCGGCCACGCCATTGCGCGCCGTACCATTGAAGTCGAGCTGCGGCACGTAGGTTGTCGCGCCCTTGCCGATCAGCGCGCTGCCGACCTTTGGAAACACATTGATCGGTGGCGCGCCATTGAAATTGGCGGCGACGAAGTCTGCTGCGATGCCGCCACCTTCGGTGTAGCCGGACGAGGTTCCGGAGATGCCGCCGCTACCGACATTGCCCGCGACGGTGACCATGCCCAGGCTCCCGCTGATCAGCTGAATCGCAGCGCCGGAGCGTGAATACACTGCATTGTTGGCGATCACGACCGAGCCCACCACGTTGCGCACTTCGATATCGCTGTCGATGATGGTGTTGTTCACGACCACCTGGTTCGACGGGCTCCCGGACTGGTGCGATTGCAGCGAGATCGGCGAGCCCAGGATGATGTTGTTGCGGATGATCGCGTCCGCCGCCGATTGGATGCCGTTGTCGTTCGTGTTCCAGATGAGGTTCTGCTCGATCACGTTCGCCGCTCCGTTGCCGACGGTGCTGTAGGTGATGATGCCCGGGTAGTTCGTGTCATGGATGACGTTGTCCCGGATCACGTTCCCGTAACTGCCTTCCTTGACCTCGATACCATCGCCCTGCTCGACCGTGGCGCGGTTCGTGTGGTGGATGTAGTTACCTTCGATCAGGCTGTTGGCGATGCGGCACGCATCGTTGTTGCAGCCGAGGTACATGCCCTCACCGGTGCCGTTGGTGTGATGGATGTGATTGTGCCGGATCACCAGGCCCTGGTACGTGCCGCTGGCATTCGCAGCGATCGCGACATCGCCGGTCTCGAAGAGCTCGCAGTCCGCGATCGTGATGAAGCTCGAATTGATGAGCCGGATACCTTGTGAGCCATGCGTGAAGCGCAGGGCACGCAGCTCGAGATACTGCGAGTTCTCGACATCAAGGACGTTCTGAGCGCCGGTCGTCATGTCGAGCAGGGCGCTCTCACCGGTCTTGCTGCGGATCACGATCGGCTGCGCGCTGGTTCCGGTCACGGTGACGACGAAACGCGAGCTCAGAGTGTAGGTTCCACCGCCCAGGACGAGCTCATCGCCGGGCTTCAAGGTGGCCGCGGTTGCGCGCAGGTCCGCGCCGGGGCTGACCTCGATGACCGCGGCAGCCGCCGGCAATGCCCACGCGCACGCCAGCAGCAACATGACGTAACGCAGTTTGCTGAGTTGTTCCACGAGCCCGCCCTGTCTCTCCGGATGTTCGGCGGATTCTCCCAGAGTGCGCGGACAGGTACTAGGTTGTCGCCCACGTGCGACATGCGGGCCCGCGGCGCGGCTCGAGAGAATGGTTCAGGCGCCGCGAAGTCGCGCGCGCGTGCGGCTCAACGCACCGGAATTGCCGGACTCCAGTCGCGATGCGTCGGCGGCACGCCCGACGCATCGATGACGCCTCTGTGCCGGCTGGCCGCCGGCCGTTCGCAGTTCGTGCATTCGGAGCCCGCGACCGCGAGCGCGTCCACGAGCGACAAGCCGCCGCATCGACTGCACACATGCAGCTTCAACTCGTCCTGGGTCCGCAGCGCCAGCAGCAGGAATCCGGCGTGCTCGAACGAGATGCGTGGTTCCGCGTGCAGCGAGAGATAGCTTTCGTACGCGAGGCAGAAGAGGTCGCCGGACTCGAGGCTCATCAGCGGCAAAGTGCGGCTGCGCTCGAACGCGCGCGGCAGCAGCCCGAGGAGCGAGAACAGGCTGGCAAGGGTCGTCGCCTCGAACTGCAACGCTGGCGTGCGCAGGAAGTACGCGATCTGCCGCGGCGACTTGCCGCGGTGACGCTTGGGTGCCCGTGCGAACTGCTGCTGCAGGTAGGTTCGATAGAGCTTGCGGATGCGATCGTCGGTGAGTCCGGTCCACGAACGAATCGTGCACGTGCGCGCCTCGTGATGGATCATTCTCAACGCCAGGTCGAAACGCAGCCGGTCGCGGGTATAGCGATCATCCGAAACACGCATGGGGCAAACCTCCCTATGCCATTACACCGCCATCACAGATTTTGGTATAAATAAACCACAAAAAAAGATGCCAGCCAACGGCGATATTCGGCCACAATCGGCGCAAAAACCAGAGGGCGGCGCCATGACGGGGATGCTCACGCGGACGGAATTCACGAGCGATGCGCGCTACTGGCGCAGCAGTTCGATCCTGGGTGCGGACGTACTGGAACCCCTGCACGAGTTGAATCGCGCCTGGCTGGCGCTGCTGGCAGTGACGCCGCGCCCGTGGATCGCCCATGGAGTCGCGGGCCGCTTGCCCGATCCGGTCCATTGCGGGCTGCTGGCATTGTCAGCGGAGCAGCGCGCCGAGGTGGCGCGGTGCCCGTTCTCGCTCTTCACTGCGCACTTCAGCGATGGCGCCTACTGGACGGGCTGGGCGGGCAATCGGGAAATTCACGAACGCCTGGAGCGCGAGGCATGCGGCGGTGCGCTTGCGGACTTCACGCGCCTCGCGCTGTTCTTTGCGTGGCACCTGGCGCGGACCAGCACATCGTCAGCCAGGATTGTTCTGGGAATGTCGGACCAGACGATTGGCGCTTTCGCGCGATTGCCGCTGACCAACTTGCAGCACAGCGGGGACGCGATGATGACGGTGATGACTGCGCGCTGGCCGGAACGGCCTTTGTATTGGCTGCGATTGCTCGCCAGCGTCGGACACCAGGACCAGCTCGACGCGGTGCGCACGCTGGGTCTGCAGATGCTTGCTGCGGAAAGGGCGGTATCAGAACCTCAGATCGTCCCGCGCGCCGCAAGGTAGGCGCGCTCAAGAATTGTCGATGCGCGTGCCGCCTGGGACGCCCCACGGCTGACCGTGCAGGTCCGTGCCGTCGGCGTGCCGGATGACTGAATTCGACGCGGCCGGCAGGCTGCTATACCCTACGCGCCGATTCGCGGCGTCGTGCCGACCTCGCGCCCGCTGCTGTGATCACCAGGTGACGCGTCCAGTGGAGTCGACCATGAAATCCCTCGGTTTGCTCTGTGCTCTATGCGTAGTGGCTGGCGTTGCTCGCGCCGGTGTCTACATCGAGACCGTGAGTCGCGATTCGAAGACCGGGCAAAGCGAGGCCGCCGAGAAATGGTACGTGCAGGATGGCAACGCACGTATCGAGAGCACCGACGGCGTCTCGATCTTCAAGGATGGCGTGGTTTATGCCGTGGACAAGGCGACCAAGAGCTACCACGTGATGGACAAGCCGACGGTCGAAGCCTTGAGTGCGCACATGCAGCAGGTGCGCCAGCAGATGAAGGACCGCATGAAGGCCGAGCTCGATCGCATGCCGCCCGACAAGCGCAAGGAAATCGAGGAGATGATGGCCAGGCAGGGCATGGGCGTGGATGCCAAGCCGGCCAAGCCTGCCGTCGATGCAACGGACACCGGAAAGACCCAGAGCATCAATGGACGTTCGTGCCACGTCTGGGATATCACGCGCGACGGCGCGCTCGACCAGCAGTACTGCGTCGCTCCGTTCGCGTCGCTCCCCGGCGGCGGCGACGTCCAGGGGCTGATGCAGAAGTACCAGTCCTTCTTCGAGCAGATGTCCGAGCTGATGTCCGGACCCGGCGGCGGCAGCGATTCGATGCGCGAAGAGTTCGAGCTGTGGAAGAAGCTGGGCGGCTACCCGCTCGTGACGCGCAGCTACGCGGATGGCAGGCTCGAGACCACCGAGACGCAGGTCAAGACCTGGCAGGCGCAGGCCGTGCCCGCCTCGATGTTCGCGGTCCCGTCGGACTACGCCAGGCGCGACCTGCTCAAGGACCTCGACGCCGCCAGGCAACAGTAGTCGCCCGGCGGCGACGCAAAGCCGAGTGAGCGGTCACTTCGGCGTTTGCGCAGACGCGGTCGCGACCGGCCTCTTGACCCTGACGCAGCACGGGCAGCCTCCGCTTGCAACAGGTAAATCTACGCCTGCCGGCAGGGAGATCTCCGCGGGCGTGCGCCTGAACTTCGGCGGGAGGCAGGCGTCTGAGGCCGGTGTCCACGCGAAAGGGAGGTTTCGCCATGCGATTGACACATCTTTTCGTTCCATCCCTGCTGCTGCTTACCCTGACGACGCCCGCGTTCGCACAGAACCGCGAAGGGACCTGGGAGTTCGAGTT
>DATBIF010000411.1:0-5538 GCA_036557045.1 Steroidobacteraceae bacterium | reverse complement strand
CGCGGATGTCCTTGTCCGAGAACACCGCGGCGAAGCGGACGTTCGGCTTGGCCTGCGCCCACGCTGGGACGGCAGCCGACGCGGCGAGTGCGGCCCCTGCCTTGAGGGCCGTGCGGCGGTCGAAGCGGTTGTCCATTGGTTCCTCCTTTCAGGTGCGTCGTGGCGTGTTTGTGAGGTAGCTCACGATGATGTCGGCGACCGTGTCCCGCCGCCGCGCGACGTTCCCCCTGGCGCCCATCTCGGTCTGGAAGATCGCGCCGAAGGTGTACTGGTTGGTGACGTTGAAGATGCCCAGCGCCGCGATCGCCTTGTGCACCTCGATGGCGTCGATGTCACGGCGAAACGTGCCCTCCGCCTGCCCCCGCTCGATCACGCGTGCGATGCGGTCGATGATGGGCCGGTTGAGCGTGCGCATGACGGCCGACTTGCGCAGGTAGCGTCCGCGCGCCTGGTTCTCCGCGACCACCAGATGGACGAACCCGACGTGGCGCAGGTAATAGTGATAGGTGAACTCGACGATGCGCCGCAGCGCGTCGATGGGCGCGAGGTGCTGGAGGTCGAGCTCGCCCTCGGCAACGCGAATGTCCGAGTACACGCGCTCGAGCACCTGGATGTAGAGCTTTTCCTTGCTGCCGAAGTAGTAGTTGATGAGCGCGCGGGTGGTGTGGGTGCGCGCCGCGATGGCGTCCATGCTCGCCCCCTTGAAGCCGCGCGCCGAGAACTCGTCGATCGCCGCCTGCACGATGCGCGCGCGGTTCGCCTCGGGCGACTTGGGCTTGCGCATCGCGGCCGTGCTCGAGCGCGGCGCGGCGGCGTCGGTGCGCGGAATTGGCGACATGGCAAGTTTCAATTTAACAGGGCCGCCAATTTTGGGCAACCGCCGCGGGGTCCGTCGGGCGGCAGCGCGACGCGCGGCCGCCCGGCCGGACGGCGGTTCGCGGCGCACGGTCGGCCGTGCTATAACGGCTTCCACCGCACTTGCCGTGTCGCCATGCGCCTAGCCCCCGAAGCGCCGCCGCAATTCGAGCCGGCTCGTGTCGAGCGCCTCACGCACGAGATCCTGATCAACGTCACGCCGCAGGAGACGCGCGTGGCGATGCTCGAGCAGGCCGTCGTGCAGGAGCTGCACATCGAGCGCGCCAGCGCGCGCGGCCTCGTCGGCAACATCTACCTCGGGCGCGTGGCGCGCGTGCTTCCCGGCATGCAGAGCGCGTTCGTCGAGATCGGGCTCGAGCGCGCCGCGTTCCTGCACATCGCCGACATCTGGGAGCACCGCCAGAACGGCCACGGCGGCGAGCACAAGCCCATCGAGAAGATCCTGCACGAGGGCCAGACGCTGCTCGTTCAGGTGATCAAGGATCCCATCGGCACCAAGGGCGCGCGGCTGTCGACCCAGATCAGCCTCGCCGGACGCCTGCTCGTGTACCTGCCGCAGGATTCGCACATCGGCATCTCGCAGCGCATCGAGGACGAAGCGGAGCGCGAGAGCCTGCGCGGGCGCCTGCAGACGCTGCTGCCAGAAGGCTCCGCCGGCGGCTTCATCATCCGCACCATGGCGGAGACCGCCTCGGAGCGCGAGATGCAGGCCGACATCGAATACCTCACCAAGCTGTGGCGCGACCTGACCCTGCGCTCGGGCGAGGCGCCCGCCGCGTCGCTGCTGTACCAGGACTTGAACCTCGCGCAGCGCGTGCTGCGCGACATGGCAACCGAGGAGACCTCGCGCATCCTGGTCGATTCGCGCGAGACGTTCCTCAAGATGCAGGAGTTCGCGCGCGAGTACACGCCCGCGCTGACGGACCGCGTCCACCACTACGTCGGCGAGCGACCGCTGTTCGACCTGCACGGCGTGGAGGACGAGATCGAGAAGGCGCTCGCGCGGCGCGTCGACCTGAAATCGGGCGGCTACCTGATCATCGACCAGACCGAGGCGATGACCACGATCGACGTCAACACCGGCGGCTTCGTCGGCGGCCGCAGCTTCGACGACACGATCTTCAAGACCAACCTCGAGGCGGCGCAGGTGATCGCGCGGCAGCTGCGCATGCGCAACCTCGGCGGCATCATCATCATCGACTTCATCGACATGGAGCAGTCCGAGCACCGCAGCGCGGTGCTCGCCGAGCTCGACAAGGCGCTGGAGAAGGACCGCACGCGCCTCACCGTGAACGGCTTCACCCAGCTCGGGCTGGTCGAGATGACGCGCAAGCGCACGCGCGAGTCGCTCGCCCACGTGCTGTGCGAGCCGTGTCCCATGTGCCACGGCCGCGGCGAGCTCAAGACCGCGCAGACCGTGTGCTACGAGATCCTGCGCGAGATCCTGCGCGAGGCGAAGCAGTTCAACGCGCGCGAGTTCCGCATCCTCGCGTCGCAGTCGGTGATCGACATGTTCCTCGACGAGGAGTCGCAGAGCCTCGCGCAGCTCGGTGATTTCATCGGCAAGCCGATCTCGCTGCAGGTCGAGACGCTGTACACGCAGGAGCAGTACGACATCGTGCTGATCTGAAGGGTCGAGTCCACCGACAGTTGCCACAGCCAAGGGAGCGAATGGCACGGGATCAGCGCCGCTTGGTCGCGATCGTGTCCGCCGATGTCGCGGGCTACTCCCGCCTCATGGGTCGCGACGACAGCGCCGTGCTGGCCGCTCTCAAAGCCCATCGGCGAGAGCTGATCGATCCCAAGATTGCCGAGTACGCGGGCCGGATAGTCAAGACCATCGGTGATGGCCTGCTGCTCGAGTTTCCCAGCGTCGTCGATGCGGTACGCTGCGCGATCGAAGTGCAGCGGGGCATGGCCGATCGCAATGCCGGCGTGCCGGGCGATCAGCGAATCGAGTTCCGAGTCGGCATCAATATCGGTGACATCATCATCGACGATGACGACATCCATGGCGATGGAGTGAACGTCGCAGCCCGCCTGCAGGCGTCGGCGGAGCCAGGTGGCCTCTGTATCTCGGCGGTCGTGCGCGACCAGCTCCAGGAAGAACTTCGCAATGAGTTCGCAGACATGGGCGAACAGCTATTCAAGAACATCGATCGCCCGATACGAGCTTATCGGCGTGCCCTTGCCGGGACCTTCGCCGGTGCCACGCCTCCGCTGCAACGGCGTATCACCCCGTCGATCGCGGTGCTACCGTTCGTCAACCGCAGCCACGACGAGGAGGACGAGTATTTCTCGGATGGCCTGGCTGACGAGCTGCTCAATGTGCTGGCGAAGATTCGCGGCTTGCAGGTAGCGGCGCGCTCGTCGGCATTCACGTTCAAGGGCAAAGGGGCGACGGTTGCCGAGGTGGGCCGGACGCTCAACGTCGCCACCGTGCTCGAAGGGAGCGTGCGCAAGGCGGGCAACCGGATGCGCATCTCGGTGCAGCTGGTGAACGTGACCGATGGTTATCACCTGTGGTCGGAGAGCTACGATCGGACGCTCGAGGACATCTTCGCGGTGCAGGACGATATCGCGCAGTCGGTGGTCAGGGAGTTGCGCAGCAGGCTGCTGAGCGAGGCGGACGACGCCGGGGCGGCCGCGGAGGCGACGACCCAGGTCGCAGCGGCGATGAAGGGTCGTGCCACCGATGCGGAGGCGCACCGGCTCTATCTGCAGGCGCGGCACTTCCTCGCTCGCAACAACCGCGAGGACCAGGCGAAGGCTATCGAGTATCTCAAGCAGGCGCTGGACCGTGATCCGAAGTTCGCGCTCGCCTGGGCGGAGCTTAGCCTGGCGTACTCGAACGAAGCGGCTCTTGGCTGGGCCTCGGTGGTGACGGGATATGGACGGGCACGGGAGGCGGCGGCGCGGGCGTTGGCGCTGGAACCGGAGCTGGCGGAGGCGCACGCGCAGATGGCTTTGATCCAGAGGAATTACGACTGGGACTGGCGTGGCGCGGAGGCATCTTTCGGCCGGGCGCTGGAGCTGGCACCCGGAAATGCCGTCGTCCTCCGCCAGGTAGGGCGGCTGGCTGCCAGCCTCGGTCGTCTCGACGAGGCGATCGGGTTGTATCGCCGCGCGATCGAGCAGGACCCGTTGAGTGCTGCGGCTTACGCCAGCCTTGGGTTAGCACTTGACGAGGCCGATCGGCTCGCCGAGGCCGAACAAGCGTATCGGAAGGCGCTCGAGCTCGCGCCGCAGAGAACCCTGGTACATGCGGGCCTCGGGCTGAACCTGCTCGCCCAGGGCCGAGGTGACGAGGCGCTGGACGAAGCGCAGCGGGAGCCGGAGCTGTGGAGGCGTCTCTGGGCGCTGACGATCATTCATCACGCCTCGGGCCGCGGGGGCGAAGCAGATGCGGCGCTGGACGAACTGATCGCAAAGCACGCAGAAGACGCGGCCTTCCAAATCGCCATCGTGTATGCGACGCGGGGCGAGATGGACTTCGCCTTCGAATGGCTCGAGCGGGCGTACCTCCAGCGCGATACCGGTCTCAGCCAGATGAAACCCAGCCAATTGCTTCGCCCGCTGCACGCTGATCCGCGGTGGAACGCGTTGCTGCGCAAGATGGGGCTGGCAGACTAAGCGCCAGTATCGCTGCTCGGCCAAAGCCTTCGCTGCCTTGTTGACCATGAATCCGGGCACGAGCTACACCGCGCCGTCACGCTCCAGCCAGGCAATCGTCTCGTTCATTGCCTGCTCCGTCGTGACATTGCGACCATCTGCGTAGGCAGCTTCGTACCAGTCCTTGCCGAGCATCTGGCGCGGCTTCTTTCGCAGTTCCTCGAGGACCGCATCGTCGATGAGGATATTTCGGAGTCCGCCCATCCGGTCGAGCGTTGCGTCGAACACAGACTGCAGGCGCACCGCGCGTTCCCACTCACTGTTTGCCGCAGCGAGAAGCGCGGCAAGATCGATGCTGAGTATTGCCCGGAATTGGGAATCCAGCTCGCGGGAAACGCGAATCGATTCGACGAGCGGCTGTGTCGCACGATCCAATCTGCCGCGCGCAATCGATACGCGGACAATTTGTTCCAGAAGGACGTGCGATCGTTCGCGATTGTCGGAATCGTGTCCCGCCAGCGCCTCGTCGAGGTAGGCGGCGGCCGCGGCGAAATCGCATTGCATCCGGCAGATCAAGGCTTTGGTCTGGAGGGCAATGCTCAGGTGTGCCGGACCGAGGCGTCTGGCGACCGTCAGCTGTTTCTCGGCGTACTCCAGGGCATCGGTAAGATCTCCGCAGTAAAGTCGCGCCCACGCGAGGTGGTTCAGGCACAAGGCGATCAGATCCTCGTCGTCATGTTCGCCGGCGATGGTGAGCGCCTCCTTGAGTGGTTCAATCGCATCGGGGACCCTGCCGGACAGGCGCTGAACCACCCCGAGCGAAAGCAGCGCCCGAGCTTTGCTTATCGAACGGTCGGCGCCGGGTCGAGCAAGTGCCTCGGTGCAGACCTGGCGGCCCAGCACGAAAAGTCCGCGATTGTGCCAGTACATGCAGATGTTGAATGCGAGTTGCAACCCTCGATCAGTACCATCCGGATCATGGTCACACCATGCGTGTGCAGCCAGCAGGTTCGACAGCTCACGGTCGACACGCGCCAGCCAGCTTTTCGC
>DATBIF010000410.1:0-7883 GCA_036557045.1 Steroidobacteraceae bacterium | reverse complement strand
GCTGACCAACAGCTTGCAGGTCGAACAAAAGCGCACCGCGACGCTGGAGCTGGACCTGGCTGCGCGCGCGCGGCTCATGACCGAGATCGAGACGCGCGCTCGCATGCAGAGCGAGCTCGATGAGCAGCACGTACGCGAGCTCGACACCTGGAAAGAAAAATGGTCGACGATCGCGGCCGCCATCGGCGAAAAGGAAGCGCGCCTGGCACAGATGGAGACGGACCTGCGCGTGAAGAGTGCGGAAGTGACCACGCGCGCCGAGCGCATCGGCACACTGCAGAAGACCGTCGACGACCAGGCTGAGACTCTCGGTGCGCTGGAGAAAGAGCTGCGCGAAAAAGCCGAGAGCATTGCGCGGCTGGAAGGCGACCTGCGCGCCGCCGAGGATTCGATGCTGCGCCTCGAGTCGCAGTTGCGGCAGCGCGCCGACCAGGGGTCGATCGCGCAGCGCACGCTCGAAGAGCAGCGCTCCCAGATCCGGCACCTGCAGGACACGCTGGCGACGCGCGATGCCGCGGTCGCGCGTCTCGAAGGCGAGCTCAAGGCCAGCAGCGAGATCATCGGCAATATTCAGCGCGACATCCGCCGCCTGAGCATCGAAGCGCCACCGCCGGCGGAGCCCGCTGCGCCGGCCCGGGAGCAAGCTGAGCCTGTATCCGAGCCATTGACGCGCCTGCTCGTGCGTATCGAGGGCGAAGCCGAGATCGTCCATGTCATCAACAAGAAGACCACGGCGATCGGGCGCACCGATGACAACGACATCCAGATCGATACCAAGTACATCAGTCGCCACCACGCGCGCATCCTGGTCGCGGGCAACAGCACCGTGGTCGAGGATCTGGGCAGCACCAATGGCGTATACGTCAACGACCGGCGCGTGAGCCGTCGTCACGCGCTCGAGGACGGCGACCTGCTGATGGTGGGGAAGACCCAGTTCCGCTTCGCTGTGAAACCCGCCTGAGCCGCGCGGCGCCCCGCCGGATTCAGAAGAGCTGACCCTGTCGATCGTCCGTCCCTGCGGAGGCGTGTGTTCGCGTCGGCGCGGGTGCCGGCGGTTCGCGCGGAGGGGCAGCCCTTGATGTCTGCACGACCGAATTCTGCAGGACGATGGTCGCCGCATGCGCCGCCGTGCGCCGCTGCACCAGGATGAACACCAGCAGCGCGAGCACGTTGCAGCCGAATACCGTGAAGGCGAGCGGGTAGGGGCTCGGATTCGAGATCGCGGCGACCAGTTGTACGGCCGTGGCCGAGACGATCAGCTGCAGAAATCCAGTCAGGCCCGACGCGGCTCCCGCAATGTCGGGCCGCACACCGATGGCGCTCGAGGTGGCGTTGGGTGCCGAGATCGCGTTGGCGAAGCACACGAGCATCGCGGGCAGGAAGAGCGCGGCCGGATGCCAGACGTGCAGCAGCGTGAACAGCGTGAGCAGCAAGCCGCCCGTCAGGGACAGCAAAGATCCCGCCCGCATCATGCGCAGCGCGCCCATGCGCCGCGAGAGGCGCGCGGCCGTGAAGAATCCCGCGAACGAGGCCGCGGCGGGCAGCATGAAGAGCAAGCCGTAGTGTGACGGCGAGATGTGCAGGACGTCGATCGCCACGTGCGGGGCGCCGGCGATGAACACGTACACCGCGGCAAACAGCAGCGACCCGAAGAGGGCGTACGCGCGATAGCGACCGGTGCGCAGGAGCTCGCGATAACTCTCGATCGTGTCGGGACCGCTGCGCGTCGCGGTGCTCGCCGTGTGCGTCTCCTTGATGCGCAGACTGGTGAAAATCAGCACGGCGGTGCCGAGCACGATGCAGAGGGCGAACACCAGGCGCCAGCCGGCAATCTCGACCGCGAACCCGCCGATCGTGGGGGCTACCATCGGCACGACCAGGATGGCCGTGGCGGTATACGCAATGCCGGTCGCGGCGCGCTCCGGGCCGAACGCATCCATCAGGGTGGCGCGCGCCACAGCCATCGCCGCGCCGCTGCCGAAGGCCTGCACGATCCGTGCGCCAATGAGGAGCGCGATGCTGTTGGCGAGCATGCCCGCGAGGCTCCCGGCGATGAAGAGCGAGAGTCCGGCGAAAATGAGCGGGCGGCGGCCGAAGCGGTCCGACAGCGGCGCCACCATGACGTTGCCCGAGGCGATCGCCAGCATCGACAGGGTCACCAGAAGCTGCGCGGTGCTGACCGAGCTCGCAAACTGCGAACGGATCTCGGGAAGCGCCGGCAGGATCGCGTGCATCGCGAACGTGCCCAGCGATCCGATCGCGGCGGAGGCGAAGATGAGGCGGCGGGCGAGGAGGCGATCCATCTGGCAGCGAGCAGTGTACGGGAGCGGCGCGCTGTAGCCCAAAGCCGATTCTTGCTAACGTAACCGCAGGGCTGAACGGATGCCGGGCGTGAACAACAACTACATCGAGAAGATACTCAAGGCGCGGGTCTACGACGTCGCGATCGAGTCGCCGCTCGAGCCGGCGGAGCGCCTGTCACGCCGCTTGAACAACCGCGTGCTGTTCAAACGCGAGGATCTGCAGCCGATCTTCTCCTTCAAGCTGCGCGGCGCCTACAACCGCATCGCTCACCTGTCGCAGACCGCGGCGCAGCGCGGCGTGATCTGTGCCTCGGCGGGCAACCACGCGCAAGGCGTGGCGCTCGCTGCACACAAGCGCGGCATCCCCGCGGTGATCGTGATGCCGCAGACGACGCCGCACATCAAGGTGCAGGCGGTGATGGATCTTGGCGCCGAAGTCATTCTGCACGGCGATGACTACGACCAGGCGCACGAGCGCGCGCTCATTCTCGAGCGCGAGCGCAATCTCGTGTTCATTCATCCGTTCGACGATCCGGACGTGATCGCGGGCCAGGGCACGATCGCCATGGAGATCCTGCGCCAGCGTCCCGGCGACATCCACGCGATCTTCGTGCCGGTGGGCGGTGGCGGATTGATCGCGGGCATCGCCGCGTATTCAAAGTACCTCTACCCGCGCGTCAGGATCATCGGCGTCGAGCCCGAAGACGCAGCTGCCATGCACGACTCACTCAAGCAGCAGCAGCGGGTGACGCTGGAGCGCGTCGGGATCTTTGCGGACGGCGTCGCGGTGCGGCGCGTCGGCGAGGAAACCTTCCGGCTCGCGCGCGAGCACGTCGATGAGATCATCCTCGTGAACACCGACCAGGTGTGCGCGGCGATCCAGGACATTTTCGAGGACACGCGCGCCATCGTCGAGCCGGCCGGTGCGCTCGCGGTGGCGGGCATCAAGCGCTACGTGGCGCGCGAGAAACTCGTCGGCGAGACGCTGGTCGCCGTCAACAGCGGCGCCAACATGAACTTCGACCGCCTGCGCCACATCGCCGAGCGCTCCGATCTCGGCGGTCAGCGTGAAGCACTCATGGCGGTGGAGATTCCGGAGCAGCCCGGCAGCTTCCTCAAGTTCTGCGAAGTGCTCGGGCGGCGCAGCGTCACCGAGTTCAACTACCGCTACGAGAGCAACGAGCGCGCCCAGATCTTTGTCGGCTTCTCCCTGTCTCAGGGGCGCGAGGAAAAGGAGTCGGTGCTGCGCGCCGTGGCGGCGGGTGGCTTCCCGGTCATCGACATGACCGAAAACGAAATGGCGAAGCTCCACGTGCGCTTCATGGTCGGCGGCCATGCGCGCGGCATCGCCAACGAAGTGCTGTATCGCTTCGAGTTCCCCGAGCGTCCCGGCGCACTGCTCAAGTTCCTGCGCGCCATCGGCACCAAGTGGAACATCAGCCTGTTCCACTACCGCAATTACGGCTCGGACCACGGCCGCGTGCTCGCCGGCATCCAGGTGCCGCCCGCCGAGCGCGCGCAGTTCCTCGAGCACCTCAACGATCTGCACTACGCCTACATCGACGAGACTCAGAACCCCGCGTACCGGATGTTCCTCGGCGCGTAGGCTACGTCGCGGGCGCGGCCACCCGATACTTGGCCGCTTGCTCCGGCTTCCCCCATTTCTCGTAGAGCTGAGCGAGCCATGAGCGCACCTGGCGCGTGCTCGGATCGTTGACGCCGCGCTGCTTCTCGAGGATTGCGTCGCTCTGCTTGAGGATCGGCTCGGCCTCGGCGTACTTGCCCTGTTGCAGCAGGCTCCTGCCGACGACCGCGCGGCTGCGAGCGACCTGCCAGTGATCATCGGGTAATTGCTTGCGCCAGATGCCCACGGCGCGCTCGATGAGCGCCTGCACGCGGAAGGTGTCACCCTTCTCGGCGAAGATGCGCGCGAGACCCGTGAGGGCGCCCGCCACGTACTCGTGGTTCTCCGGCAGCGTCGCCTTGTAGATGTCGATCGCGTCGCGATAGAGCTTCTCCGCGTCGTCGTACTGGCCGCGCTCGTAGAGCAGATCCGCGAGATTCGACATGTCGTGGCCGACATACGGATGCATGCGCCCCTGCGCTTTCTGATCGAGCGCCAGCACGTCGCGCAACACCTCCTCGGCGCCGTCGAGATCGCCTTTCACCTGCAGGAACCAGCCGTAGTTGCTGAGCGCGCTGGTGGTGTCGAAATGCTCGCGCCCGAGCACGCGCTCGAGAGTTTCGATCGACTGCTTGAAAAGCGGCTCCGCCTCGTCGAGCTTGCCCTGCATCTGCAGCGCAATCGCCAGGTTGGTGGTTTCGGTCGCGAGCCGTGGATGATCGGCACGCATGCGTGAGCGGTCGGCCGCAAGCGCCTGGCGGTAGAGCTGCTCCGCAGCCGCCGGATCGCCCTTGTGCAGCATCAGGGTCGCGAGCTCGTTGGTGACATTCGCCACCTGCGGACTCTGGATGCCGTCCACCACCGTGAACGAGGCGAGGCTGCGCCGGAAAGTCTTCTCGGCCACGTCGAGCTCGCCGACATCGCGATACCAGCGCGCGAGCTCATCGAGGGTGACGGCGACCGCTTCGTGGTTCTCGCCGAGCTTCTGCGTCTGGATGCGCAGCGCATCTTCGAGGAGCGCACGCGCCTGGTCGTACTCACCCTTGTAGCGGCGCGCGATGCCGAGGCTCTGCATGCTGCTCGCCGTGATCACGTGTTCGGAGCCGAACAGCTCCCGCCTGAGGCGCAACGCACGGTCCAGCAGCGGGATCGCCTTGTCGGTCTCGCCACGCGCGAGATAGACCCGGCCCACCGCGTCCAGCAGGTTCGCCTGCGTGTCCGGGTCATTGGCCAGCTCGGTTTCAATGCGTCGCGCGCCGCGTTCGAGGAGCTCGAGCGCCGTTGCATTTTCACCGCCTGACTCCCACGGATCAGAGCGCCGGAACAGGTCGACCAGGAATCCGGAGACGCGCTCTGCGCGGCTGCGCTCGGCTTCCGCGCGCTCGAACTGCGCGCGCGTGCGATCGCGCTCGTCGCGCAGGCGCTCGGCCTGCACATAGAGGTTCGCCGCGAAACCGGCCAGCAGCAGCACGAACAGGCCTGAAAGCGTCACACCGAGCGTGTGCCGGGTCACGAACTTGTGTGCCCGATAACTCCAGGTGTCGCGGCGCGCGCCCACCGGCATCGCGCGCAGGTGCAGGTCGATGTCCGCGGAGAACTGTTCGACCGAGCCGTAGCGGCGCTCCGGCTCCTTGCGCATCGCCATCAGCACGATGTTGTCGAGGTCGCCTGTCAGTTCGCGTCGCAGGCGCTGGGGCGTGCTGCCGCGCCGCGCGGCGATGCGCTCGAGCTCCTTGCTGCCGACGTGCATCGTGGTCCACGCATGGCTCGGCGGCGGCGGATCCCTCTCGCAGATCACGCGCTCGATCTCGTGAAAGCGCAGGCCGGCGACCTGGAACGGGCGCTGCCCGCAGAGGAGCTCGTAGAGCAGCACGCCGAGCACGTACACGTCGCTCGCGGTCGTCACCATCTCCCCGCGGATCTGCTCGGGGCTGGCGTGATCCGGCGTCATGATGCGCACGTCCGCTTGTGTCATGGCGATCGTGTGCGAGGTCTGGCGTACGTCGAGGAGTTTGGCGATGCCGAAATCGAGGAGCTTCGGCGTGCCATCCGCGGTGACGAGGATGTTCGAGGGCTTGAGGTCGCGATGCACGATGAGGTTGCGATGCGCGGCCTGTACCGCCGAACACACCACGCGGAACAGCGCCAGGCGTTTGTCGATGCCGAGCTTGTGATTGTCGCAATACTCATCGATCGGCTCGCCTTCGACGTATTCGAGCACCAGGTAGGGGACGCCCTCCGCTGTGGTGCCGCCGTCGAGGAGCCGCGCGATGTTGGGGTGATCGAGCGTGGCGAGAATCTGCCGCTCGGTGCGCAGCCGGGTCTGCACCTGGCGCGACAAGCTGCCGCGACTCACCAGCTTGATGGCGACCTGCTTCTGGTACTGCTCGTCGGCGCGCCGGCAGAGGTACACCTCGCCCATTCCGCCGCGGCCGAGCACGCGCAGGATCTCGTACGGGCCGATGCGCTCGCCCGGGCTGTGCGTCGTCTCGGGCTCGGCGGGCACTTCGCCATCGAATGTCGGCTCCTCCGAAAGCTCGCGCAGCCAGGCGGCCGAGATGCGGTCGAGCACGGTCTGGAAGAGGGCGGTATCGCCGCCGCAGGCCCTGCGGATGTAGGCCGCGCGTTCGCGCGGCCCGAGCTCCGCGGCGCGAGTCAGGATCTCATCCGGAGTGAGGGCGGACTCGGCAGGCATGGGACTGCGCGGCTGGCCGATGGGAGTGGGCGGATACTAGGGTCCCCGCAGGGACGCTGCAATCGCGGCAAGCGCGCGAGCGTCGCAATTCCTGCGCACGTCGCTGGCGACGCACTCATGTAACATGCGCTGCGCGCGTGCTGAACGGGACGAGCCGGTCGAGCTGCGCAGGACGGTCGAAGACTGCCCCCCAACGGACAGGAGAGCAAGCGCGATGGCGAAGCGAAAGAAACGGACCAGGAAACGCACCACCAAGCGCAAGAAGCGCACTGCAGGAAGGACCAGGAAGAAGAAGACCACCCGACGGCGTCGGACCAGCCGTGGCGAACCCGACGTTGCCCGTCCGCCTCACTGAGGCCGGCACTCTCGCGGCGCGGCGCTGCTGAACCGGCGCGCGCCGCGCTGCGCTTTCCAGGGAGCCCAGCGATGACCCGACTCGCAACATGAACGCGACCGCGGCCCCGGCTTCGCGTGACCCGCTACCACTGGTCCTGCTGCTGCTGGTGACCATCGCGCTCGCGATCTCCGCGATTCAACCGGCGGACCGCATCACCTGGTGGCTGGAGATCTTCCCGATCCTGCTGGTCGTGCCGGTGCTCATCCTCACTTACCGGCGCTTTCCGCTGACGCGCCTGCTCTACGTGCTGATCGCCGTGCACAGCCTGATCCTGATGCTGGGCGGTCACTACACCTATGCGCAGGTGCCGCTCGGCTTCTGGATCCAGGACGCGCTCGACCTGTCACGCAATCCCTACGATCGCATCGGCCACTTGGCCCAGGGGTTCGTCCCAGCCATCGCGGCGCGCGAGATCCTGTTGCGGCAGACGCCACTGAAGAGAGGCGGGTGGCTCTTCTTCATCGTCGCCGCGATCTGCCTCGCGATCAGCGCCTGCTACGAATTCGTCGAATGGCTTGCCGCCGTGATCGGCGGCGGCACCGCCGAGGCGTTCCTCGGCACGCAGGGCGATGTCTGGGACACGCAGTGGGACATGCTGACAGCGCTGATCGGCGCGATCACCGCGCAGCTCGTCCTGTCCCGCGTTCACGACCGCTCGCTCGCACGACTCCTCGGCCGCGACGCCTGAACCATGCTGGAAGAGCTGCAAGCAGCGCCGTGGCTGAAGCGCACCATCATCGCGCTGTTGATCGGCGGCCTGCTGCTGCTCAGCTATGTAGTGCTGCGCCCGTTCCTGGTGCCGGTCATCTGGGCGATGATCCTCGCCTTCGTCACGTGGCCGTTGTACGTGAAGCTGCGCAAGGC
>DATBIF010000409.1:0-6942 GCA_036557045.1 Steroidobacteraceae bacterium | reverse complement strand
ATCTTCCTCGGCAAGATCGCCAAGTGGAACGATCCCGCCATCAGCGCGCTCAATCCCGGCAAGAAGCTGCCGGACCAGGACATTACCGTCGTACATCGCTCGGACGGATCAGGGACCACGTTCATCTGGACGAACTACCTTGCGAAACTGAGCCCCGACTGGAAGGCGAAGGTCGGGGACGGTACCTCGGTGGCGTGGCCGACCGGCGTCGGAGGCAAAGGGAACGAGGGCGTAGCCTCCTATGTTCAGCGCATCGATGGTGCGCTCGGGTACGTCGAATACGCCTACGTCCTGCAGAACAAGATGGCGTACGGCCTGGTGAAGAACCGCGAGGGGAGCGTCGTGACGCCAAACATCAAGGCGTTCCAGGCGGCGGCAGCGGGTGCCGACTGGGCAGCAGCTCCGGGAATGTACCTGGTGCTGACTGACGCGCCGGGCAAGGCAAGCTGGCCGATCGCAGGCGCGACTTTTATCCTGATGCACAAGGCTCAGTCGGATGCAGAGCGCCCCAAGGAAGTGCTCAAGTTCTTCGATTGGGCCTACACCAAGGGTGACGCCATGGCCGAGGAGCTCGACTACGTGCCGCTGCCCGATTCAGTGGTGAAGTTGATCGAGTCCTCCTGGAATGCCCAGATCAAGGCGAACGGTGCGGTGGTCTGGGCGAGCCGCTAGAACACGAGTTACGCTCTGATCGCAAGCCGCAAGAGCATCGCGTGCCGCCGGCCGCCCTGCGCCTCAACGCGCGCGGCGGTCGGCGGCGGCACACAGCCACACGGCCGTGGCGAGGATGGAGCGTGTTAGGTGGCTGTTAAAGCCGTAGACATCGATTGGCAGCAGGGTAAGAGAGAACGTCAGTTCGAGCGACTCTTCCGTGCCGCGACCTTTGCAGCCGCGGTGCTCGTGCTGGTGCTGCTGGCTGGCGTGGCGTTCTCCCTGCTGAGGGGCGCGTGGCCAGCGTTCGCCCACTTCAAGCTGGCATTTCTCACGCGGGAAATCTGGGATCCGGTCACCGAGCAATTCGGCGCCCTGGCGCCGATCTACGGGACGCTGGTCACAGCGTCTATCGCATTGCTGATCGCGGTTACGCTTGGCTTCGGCATTGCCGTCTTTCTGACTGAACTGAGCCCGATGTGGCTGCGGCGCCCCGTAGGTATCGCCATCGAGCTGCTCGCGGCCGTGCCGAGCATCATCTATGGCATCTGGGGCCTGTTCGTGCTCGCCCCGCTCCTGCAGCAATACGTTCAGCCATGGCTCATCCACACTCTCGGGCCACTGCCGGCGATTGGCCGGCTGTTCAAGGGTCCGCCGTTCGGTATCGGCGTTCTGACTGCGAGTCTCGTGCTCGCAATCATGGTCGTGCCATTCATCTCGGCCGTCATGCGCGACGTGTTCGAAACCGTGCCGGACGTGCTGAAGGAGGCCGCCTACGGACTGGGAGCAACCACCTGGGAAGTCGTCTGGAATGTCGTGGTCCCCTACTCGCGCGCCGGAATGGTGGGCGGGACCATGCTCGGGCTGGGTCGAGCCCTTGGCGAGACGATGGCCGTCACCTTCGTGATCGGCAACGCACACGACATCAGTGCGTCACTCCTGGCGCCAGGCACGACGATCTCGGCCGCAATTGCCAATGAATTCACCGAAGCGGTCGGAGACCTCTACAGCTCGGCGCTCATTGCACTGGGGGTGTTGTTGTTCGTGATCACGTTCACCGTCATCGCGGGCGCACGCCTGATGCTGCTGCGCATGAACCGCAAGGCGCTGTCCTCCATATGACGCGGCTGCAAAGACGCAAGCTCACCAACGTGGTCACCCTCGGGCTCTCCGGGGCGGCGACGCTGATCGGCCTTGCGTGTCTTGGCGCCATACTGTGGACGCTCATCAAGAACGGGCTCGCGGGCGTCTCGACCGCACTTCTCACTGAGATGACGCCACCGCCCGGTAACTCGGGCGGACTGCTCAATGCTCTCTACGGCAGCGCGGTGATGACCGTTCTCGCCATTCTTTGCGGCGCGCCGATCGGCGTTCTCGCCGGCACCTATCTCGCCGAATACGGGCGCACTGCCAAGCTGAGCATGGTGATTCGCTTCGTCAACGATGTGCTGCTGAGCGCGCCTTCGATCATCGTTGGGCTGTTCATCTACGAACTGCTCGTGGTGCCCATGGGCCACTTCTCCGCCATCGCCGGCGCCGTTGCCCTGGGAGTGATCGCCCTGCCTGTGATCGTACGCACGACCGAGGACATGCTGCGGCTGGTGCCGCAGGGAATGAAGGACGCGTCCACGGCGCTCGGCGTACACGACTGGCGCACGATCACGAGCGTCATCTATCCAGCCGCGCGCAGCGGCATTCTCACCGGCCTGCTGCTCGCGGTAGCGCGCATCAGCGGCGAGACCGCACCGCTTCTGTTCACCGCGCTCAACAACCAGTTCTGGAGCACCGACCTCAACGCACCGATGGCGAATCTTCCCGTCGTCATATTCCAGTTCGCGCTCAGCCCGTACAAGGACTGGCAGCAGCTCGCCTGGTCCGGGGCGCTCATCATCACGCTCGCCATACTCGTGCTCAGCATCATCGCGCGCGCCATCGCTGCGGCAATGCAGGCTGGCCGGGGGACCCGCTGATGGTCGTCCCGGCGCTGGCGGTGCCGAACCCGCAGGTCGCAGGCGAGGAACAGCGGGCGCCGAAATTCGAGATCCGTCGTCTCAACTTCTATTACGGCGCACATCGCGCGCTCGATGGGGTCAGCCTCAGCCTTGCCGACCGCAGCATCACTGCGTTCATCGGGCCCTCCGGCTGCGGCAAGTCGACGTTGCTGCGCGTGCTCAATCGCATGTATGCACTGTACCCGGGTCATCGCGCTACCGGCGAGGTGCTGCTCGACGGTGCCGATATCCTCGCGCCCAGCGTCGACGTCGCGAGCCTGCGCCTGCGCGTCGGCATGGTGTTCCAGAAGCCGACGCCGTTCCCCATGTCGGTGTTCGACAACGTCGCCTTCGGCCTGCGACTCTCGCGGCGCATGCCCCGCTCGGAGCTCGACGCACGTGTGGAAACGGCGCTGCGCGATGCCGCGATCTGGGAAGAAGTCAGTGACAAGCTCGCGCAGGACGGCCGCAGCCTTTCGGGCGGTCAGCAGCAACGGCTGTGCATCGCACGCACGATCGCCCTGCAGCCCGAGGCCCTGCTGTTCGATGAGCCCACCGCAGCGCTCGACCCCATTTCGACGTTGCGCGTCGAGGAGACGCTGCTGACGCTGTGCGAGAGGTTCTGCATAGTCATCGTCACACACAATCTGCAGCAGGCCGCGCGGATCTCGAATGTCACTGCCTTCATGTATCTGGGCAAGCTGATCGAAGCCGGTCCCACGCAGCAGATCTTCACCACGCCACGCGAACGCCGCACCGACGACTACATCACCGGCCGATTCGGCTGAACTTTCGCCGCCCGCAGGTGTGGCCGGTTGGCGGCCGGCTCAACGGTCAGTTGTCGGCCACGCGCGAGAAGTGAACTCTCCAGGCCTCGACCCAGTTCCCCGAGGACTCCTGCTCGGTGAGCGCCACGTAGCCGCCCGCGCCCACGCGTTCCCAACTCGTTCGGTATCGCTGTACCTTGCCGTCGGCCCCGGTGTACTCCTCGCCCGGGAACTGCAGCCGCGCGCCCTGCACCTGCACCGTGCCCTTGCTGACGCCGCCCTGGGAATTGAAGTACATGTAACTGATCTGCTTCGTCGCCGGGTCGAGCCAGTAGATCGTCTCTCCCGAGTAGTCCGGTTGATCACCGCGCACGACGTGACGATCGCGCACGAACTGACCGCCGAGCATCGGTTCGAAACAGTGCTTGTCGGTTGACCTGCCGTCGGCGAACTTGCCCTCCCAGCAATGCCCGACCCAGAACGCAAGCGGCTGAAGTGGAGCGGTGAGTCCCGTTGGCGCATCCGCTGCCGAAGCACTGATGACGACAGTCAGGGCCAGTAGTAATGAATTGCGCATCGTCCGCTCCTAGTGCCAGAGTCCGAGCACCAGCCCGAACACCGTGAATTGCAGCGTGTGGTAGCCGCCGTTGATCAGGAAGAGCCTGCCGTTGCGGCGTTCGAAGAGATAGTTGATGCCGAAGCTGGTCGCTACCCAGCACAGTCCCGCCGCGAAACCCGCTCCGACTGCGAAGCCGAGCGCGGGCTTCGGACCGAGGAACATCGCGAAGACGAAAGCGGCCACGAGCGACAGCACGAAGCTGCCGCCGAAGATCGCAGCTGCGCTGCGGCCCGCCAGTTGCTGATCGCTCAAGCCCGCTGCGCGCTGCCAGGCCCTGCCGAAAACAGGCGGCGCGTACCACAGCCCGCCGATGAGAAATGCCGAAGCCGCCGCCGCGATCACCGCCAGATAGTTGATGCCGCCCATGATCATTTCCTCGTTGCTGTTGTTGATCGTGTCCGCCGCCGCCGCTTGCGCGGGCCGATTCCCCGATCTGACGCTGCGCTCGCGGTTGCCGAGAGCAGATCGAAATAGGCCCGCAACTGGCTCACCGAACGATCGAAATAGCTGACGTCGCGGAAGGTGCGCGACTGCATCACGGCGCCTTCCATCGTCGTCAGTACGAACTCCGCCAGCTCCCGGGAGTTGATCGCGCGCGGCAGGCGCTCGCCCGCTTCGACGATGCAGCGCTGCACCGCTTCGGTCCAGGCGAGGAAATTCGCCGCGAGCAATTCGCGTACCGCCGGATCTGGCTCGTGCAACTCGAGCGCGAGCGATCCGATCGGGCAGCCGTAGAAACATTCGGTCTGCACGACGAGCTCACGATAGCGAGCGAGCAGCGCGAAGATGCGCTCGATAGGGTCCTTGATGTGACCCCAGGCAGGCCTGAGCAGCATCTCATCGATGCCGGAACGATAGGTCTGCAGCACCGCCAGCAGCAGGTCCTGCTTGCCGGGGAAGAAATGGTAGAGGCTGCCGCTGTTGGCTGCGGAGCGCTTGAGCACGTCCTGGATCGAGGTCGAGGCGTAGCCCTTCTCCCAGAAGAGTTCCATGGCGGCAAAGACGATGCGGCTGCGGGTGTCGTCGGCCATTCTAGCGGCTGAGTTGAATGCTCAATCAAGTTAGACCTTGGGGCGCGTAGTGTCAAGCCGAACGCGGCTTCGCCCCCGGACGGAGTGCCGGCAAATCGGGACCGCTCGCGGCCGCCAATGGCGCGCAGCAGCTAAGGAATCAGGATAGTTGACCCCGTCGTCGCGCGGGATTCGAGGGCGCGGTGCGCCGCGGCGACCTCTTTCAGCGGGAACTGCGCGCCCACTTCGACGCGGATCGTACCCTCGCGCAGCGCTGCGAACGCGGTGTCCGCCATTTCCTGCCGCTCGCGCGCATCCGCGATGTAATGGAACAGGATCGGCCGCGAGAGCGTGTTCGATTTCTCGACGAGGCGGCTGACGAGGAAAGGCTCCACGGCGCCGGAAGACTGCCCGAAGTTGATCAGGTGACCGCGCATCGCAAGCGAGGCCAGCGATCCTGAGAACGTATCCTTCCCCACCCCATCGTACACAAGGTCCACGCCGCGACCCTTCGTGAGCTCATGTACGCGCTCGGGGAAGGACTCCTGCCGGTAACGGATCACTTCGTCGCAGCCATTCTTGCCAGCCAGGGCCGCTTTCTCTTCGCTCCCCGCCGTGCCGATGACGCGCGCGCCGATCGCATGCGCCCACTGGCAGAGCAGCGATCCGACGCCACCCGCAGCCGCGTGCACGAGACAAGTGTCGCCGGACTTGAGCGGCCGCAGCTTCGTCAGCAGCATCACGCAGGTAAGTGACTTCACGAGCGCCGCGCCCAGCGTCCGATCGTCGAGATCGCGCGGCAACCTGATCAGTCGATCCGCGCCGATGAGCCGTTCCGACGCGTAGCCGCCATACGCGACCGTGACGTAGCCGACGCGATCGCCAGGCTTGAGATCGGATACCCGCGCGCCGACCTCCTCAACGACGCCGACGGCTTCGACACCTGGAATGCCCGGCAGCGTGAGCGTCTTGTAGAGACCGCTGCGCACATACGTGTCGTGATAGTTCACCCCGATCACGGTGTGGCGCAGGCGCACTTCGTCCGGGCCCGGCGCACCGATCGGCACTTCTGCGACGCGCAGCACCTCCGGCCCGCCGATCTCCCGCAACACGATGGCCACGGCCATCGATCAGTCGTCCTTGCGCAGGTAGTCGTCCGTCTTGTTGAGCCAGTCCTCGCGCGGCGGCGAGAAGATATCGACGTCCAGCGTGTCCTCGAGCGCGCGAGCCGAATGCGGCAGGTTCGACGGGATCACCAGCACCTCGCCGGCCCGCACGACGAGCTCGTGTTCGCCCTTGGCACCCAGGTGAAAGTGCAGCGCGCCACTGATGATGTAGGTGAGCTGCTCGTTGTGGTGCGAATGCATGGGCACAAAGTCGCCTTCCTTCAGGAAGACCTGGGCAATCATCATGCGCTCGCCCGTCACGAGCCTGCGCGTGATCGTGCCCTTCATCTGCTCTTCAGGGATCTCGGCCCAGCGATGCACCTGGAATGGTTTCTGATCAGGCATCAAGCGCCTCCTCGTGTTCACTGGGATTGTAGGAAGGAGTGCCCGCGACATTCTAGTCGGCCCAGCCGAGGTATACCGCCACCACTCCAAAAGTGTCGATGAAGACGTGTGCCAGCACGCAGGTCCAGAGGTTGCGCCCCGAGAGCAGGAACGCGGCGCCGAGCATCAATCCCGCAACGCCCGAATCGAGAATCCCTGCGTCCACTCGCAGAACGCTCGCCACCTCACGATGAGATTGGCCATGCCGGTCTGGCCGCTAGCCGGAATCGTCGCGCGCGAGCCGCACTTCGGCGAGATCGAGCTGACGCTCGAGTTGCCTCAGCACGTCATCGCCGATCTCGCCGCTCTGCCACAGCTTGAGGAGCGCCTCGCGCTGTGCGGCCGCGGCGCCTA
>DATBIF010000408.1:0-4249 GCA_036557045.1 Steroidobacteraceae bacterium | reverse complement strand
AGGGCGCGTACTGGGACAGTGAGATCAAGCGCGCGCAGGAACGTGGGCTCTCGGGTTACCCGGTGTTCACGCGCAAGGTCAACACGGACGTCTCCTACCTCGCGTGCGCGCGTCTGTTGCTCGAGGGCGGCGAGTACATCTATCCGCAGTTCGCGACCCATAACGCGCACACGGTCGCGAGCGTCATGCAGATGGCTGAGCTCACCGGCCATGCGTTCGAATTCCAGCGTTTGCACGGCATGGGAGAGGAGCTCTATGCCGAGATCGTCGGGCCCGACAAGCTGAACCTTCCGTGTCGCGTGTACGCGCCGGTCGGTGCGCACGCCGACTTGCTGCCCTACCTGGTGCGGCGGCTCCTCGAGAACGGCGCGAACACTTCGTTCGTGAACCGCATCGTCGATGAGCGCTTGCCCGTCGACCAGATTGCGACCGACCCGGTCGCACGGGTCGAGGCACTCGAGTCCGTGGCACATCCGCGCATCCCATTGCCGCGCGATCTGTTCGGGCAGGAACGCGTCAATTCGGCGGGCGTCAACCTGACCGACGGCCGTGAGCTCGTGCAGCTCGCGCGCGAGTGCGCGCCTGCGCTGACGACGTACTGGACCGCGCGGCCCTCGGTCGCGGGACGCGATCTCGACGGACAGCAGGCGCCGGTCACCAACCCGGCCAACCGCGCGGATGTGGTCGGCACGGTCGTCGCGGCCGACGAGAGTGCGGTCGACGCCGCCATCACCGCGGCGAGCGCTGCGCAGCCTGAGTGGAACGCGTTGGGCGCCGACGCCCGTGCCAGGATCCTGGAGAAGGCGGCGCACCTGTTCGAGGCCAATCGCGGCGATCTCATCGCCCTGGCGATCCGCGAAGCCGGCAAGTCGCTGCCCGACAGCGTCGCGGAGCTGCGCGAGGCGGTGGATTACCTGCGCTACTACGCGCAGCGTGCGCGCGCGGATTTCGGCACCCCGATCAAGCTTCCCGGCCCCACAGGGGAGAGCAACGAACTGCGTCTCGAAGGCCGCGGCGTGTTCGCTTGCATCAGCCCGTGGAATTTCCCGCTCGCGATCTTCACCGGGCAGGTCACCGCTGCGCTCGCGTCCGGCAATGCCGTGCTCGCCAAGCCGGCGGAGTCGACGCCCCTCATTGCGCATCGCGCGATCACTCTGCTGCACGAGGCCGGCGTTCCGCCCGACGTGCTGCATTTCCTGCCGGGTAAGGGTTCACGACTCGGTGGACGGATGGTGGCGGATGCGCGCGTCGCCGGCATCGTCTTCACCGGTTCGACGGAAACCGCGCGCACGATCCAGCGAGGTCTCGCGGCACGCCCCGGTGCGATTGCCACGCTCATCGCCGAGACCGGTGGGCAGAACGCCATGCTGGTCGACAGTTCCGCGTTGCCCGAGCAGGTGATCAGTGACGTGACGCTGTCGGCCTTCAACAGCGCGGGTCAACGCTGCTCGGCGCTGCGCGTGCTGTTCCTGCAGGAAGAGATCGCCGATCGCGTCCTGCAGCTGCTCGGCGGTTACATGGACGAAATGGTGCTCGGCGATCCCGCATTGCTGGCGACCGACGTAGGGCCGGTGATCGATGAGCCGGCCCGCGCGGCGCTCGAAGCGCACGCCGACGCGATCGTGCAGGGCGCGCGCTGGGCGCATCGTTGCCGGCGCGATTCCTGGCATGCACAGGGCACCTACGTCGCGCCCCTGGCGGTGGAGATCGAGAGCCTCGACCGCCTCAAGGGCGAAGTGTTCGGCCCGATCCTGCACGTGATCCGCTATTCGGCCCGCGCCATCGATCGCGTCGTGGAGGCCATCAACGGCACGCAATACGGACTGACCCTCGGCATTCACACGCGCATCGATTCGGTCGCGCGCGATCTCGCGGCGCGGCTGCGGGTCGGCAACGTCTACGTGAATCGCAACATGATCGGCGCGGTCGTGGGCGTGCAGCCCTTCGGCGGGCGCGGTCTCTCGGGTACTGGCCCGAAGGCGGGTGGTCCGCACTACCTGCATCGCTTCGGCACCGAACAGACGGTCACCAACAACACGGCGGCGGTCGGCGGCAATGCGACTTTGCTTTCCCTCGCTGGCGATGACGCCTGAGCGATCGGTGGCCTCTGTGTCAGGGGACTCCTATCGCGACCGTGAAAAACAGGACGTTTTTCACGGAGCCCCCAGGGACGGGTTCACGGCGTTCGCGATAGGAGTCCCCTGACACAGAGGCCACTACGACCATGCTCAGCGTATTCGACATCTTCAAGATTGGCATTGGCCCCTCGAGCTCGCACACGATTGGCCCGATGAATGCAGCGCGTGAGTTTGCGCAGGACCTCGAACACCAGGGCCTGCTCGGGCGCACCACGAAAATCTCGATCCAGCTGTACGGTTCGCTCGCGCTGACCGGGCAGGGACATGGCACGGATCGCGCGGTGCTGATCGGCCTCGAGGGTCATCGCCCGGACGAGGTCGATCCGGACGCGATCGAGTCATCGGTGCAGCGCATTCGCGCGAACGCGCGGCTGAGGCTCCTCGGGCGCCACGAGATCGAATTCGACGAGCCGCTCGACCTGCTCTACCTGCGCAGCCAGGTGCTGCCGCGGCACTCGAACGGCATGCGCTTCACGGCGCTCGATGCCTCGGGTGCCAAGCTGCTGAGCGAGGAGTTCTATTCGATCGGCGGCGGCTTCATCCTGCGCGGCTCGGAAGCCGTCGCGGCACCGGCTGCACCTGCGGTCCGGGCGCCGTATCCCTTCAGCAGCGCTGCGGAACTGCTGCGCGTGGCGCGCGAACGCGGCCTTGAACTGTTCGAGCTCGTCCTCGCCAATGAGCGCGCCTGGCGCAGTGACGAGGAGATCCGCGCACAGCTCCTCAAGCTCTGGCGTGTAATGCAGGACTGCGTGGAGCGCGGCTTCAGGGCACACGGGTTGCTCCCCGGTGTGCTGAAAGTGCGGCGTCGTGCGCCGCGCCTGTATCGCACGCTCACGAGTGAGGGCGCGCGCGGCGGCCTCGATGTGATGGACTGGGTCAACGCGTTCGCGCTGGCCGTCAACGAAGAGAACGCCGCGGGCGGACGCGTGGTGACGGCACCGACCAACGGCGCAGCCGGGATCGTCCCGGCGGTGCTGCACTACTACACGCGCTTCGAATCCGGCGCCGACGATGATGGCGTGATCCGCTTCCTGCTGACGGCGGGCGCCATCGCGATGCTCTACAAGCAGAACGCTTCCCTTTCTGGCGCCGAGATGGGCTGCCAGGGAGAAGTCGGCGTCGCCTGCTCGATGGCGGCCGCGGGCCTGGTGTCGGCACTGCACGGGACGAACGAGCAGATCGAGAATGCCGCGGAGATCGGCATGGAGCACAATCTCGGGCTCACCTGCGACCCGATCGCCGGACTCGTGCAGATCCCTTGCATCGAGCGCAACGCGATGGGCTCGGTGAAGGCCATCAACGCCGCACGACTGGCGATCCGCGGCGATGGCAGTCACAAGGTCACGCTCGACCAGGTGATCGCGACCATGCGCCAGACGGGCCACGACATGTCGTCCATCTACAAGGAGACGTCGCAGGGCGGACTGGCGGTCAACGTGCCCGAATGCTGATCGAAGACGCGCAGGAAGCGGACCTGCCCGGGATCCTCGCGATCTACAACGACGTGATCGCGCGTTCCACCGCCGTCTACTCGCACGATCCGGTGACCCTCGAGAATCGCTTCGAATGGTGGAGCGGCCGCATGGCCAAGGGCTACCCGGTGCTGGTCGCGCGCGACGCGCAGGGTGTCAGCGGCTTCGCCACGTTCGGTGAATTTCGCGCCTGGCCCGGCTATCGATACACGGTCGAGCACTCCGTGCATGTGCGCGAGGACTGCCGTGGACAGGGCATCGGCAGCGAGCTGGTGCGTGCGCTCTTTCCGCGGGCCATCGCCATGGGCAAGCACGTCATGATCGCTGGCGTCGATGCCGCGAATGCGCCCTCGATCCGCTTCCACGAGGCGCTCGGCTTCGAGCGCGTCGCGCTCCTCAAGGAAGTCGGCCGCAAGTTCGATCGCTGGCTCGATCTCGTGCTCCTGCAGCGCTGGCTGGATACTCCGGGCGCGTCCCGGTGATCCATGCCAGGAAACACTGACGCCTCAGGATAGCCGTCCGCGAGGCTTACGTTGGATAGGTCAGCAGGTCGAGGAAATTGCGCGGCTGGGTGAGCGATGCGTTGAGCGCCTCGCCGTAGCGCGCATCCGTCCAGCCGCTGATAGCGAATTCCATGGT
>DATBIF010000407.1:0-10348 GCA_036557045.1 Steroidobacteraceae bacterium | reverse complement strand
CGGTCTCGATGCGATCATCGCGCCGACCGACAACCCGGCGTGGACCACCGACCTGGTCCTGAGCGATCACTTCTTCTTCGGCAGCTCGGGACTCGCCGCTCCAGCCGGTTATCCAGTGGTGCAGGTGCCGGCGGGCATGGTGCTGGGTCTGCCGCTCGGCATCAGCTTCTTCGGCAGCGCCTTCAGCGAGCCGATGCTGATCAAGCTGGCCTCGGGCTTCGAGGCGGTGACGCACGTGCGCCGCGACAACCTGCCGACCTTCACGCCCAGCGTGACGGACGACCACGTCGATGGCACGCAGCTGCAGCGCCCGCGCGGCGGCCACAACAAGCACTGGGACTGGAAAGAGCTCGCGAAGAAAAAGCCGAACCACATGTGAGGTCGATTTCGGGCTGACTTCCCATTCGCTCGCCCGGCTCGGCTGCCATTCGGCAGCCCGGCCGGGCACCTTCTTGCTCTCTCCGGCGCCTGCGATAACAGCTCCCCTGCCGACAGAACACAGGCAGGACGCCTGCGTGCAGCCGGCGTCCATCGACCCGCACGAGCCTATTGGGGGCAGGAGAGACACATGGGATCGAGCTTCCGGGCCGCCGCGCTGCTGGCGCTGGTCAGCAGCTGCGCGCTTTTCACCACCGGCACGGCGTCCGCGCAGACCTGCGGCGAGCGCGCCGTCACCTCATCCGACGTCGATGTCTTCCAGAACCCGCCGCGCTTCAGCACCGGTGTGGGCTGGCAGGGCACGCAGATCGAGCATCTGCCGTCCGGCATGCCGATCTTCGTCTGTCGCGAGATCAACCTCGAGTTCGGTTTCTCGACGCGCACCTGGGTGCAGATCGGCTACCCCAGCGGCAACGGTTTTCGTTACGGGTGGATTCCCAGGGATACGCTGCGCACGGCGATGCGCACCGATGGACCGCGGCTGCTCCTGGCGCTCCTGGCACTGGTTCCCCCAGCCAATGCCGAAACGATCGAGACCGATCAGCGCTGGGGGCCGCCGCCCCCGCTGCCTGCGGATACACCGGGCGGGACGGCATCGCGCGAGTCACGCGCATCGCTGTCGTGGGCGGATCTGGGCGCGCTCTATGGGCCGCTGTTCATCGCCATGCTGGTCGGGATGATCATCAAGGTCGCGGTCGACCTGGTGGACACCTGGGGCGAGCCCAGGCGCGATGACACGCGGCTGCGCGGGCACCTGCGCAACGGCGCCATCGCCATCCTGGTCTCGCCGATCGTGTTCCTCGGCTTTCTCAACGCGGGCGATTTTTCCGGCGCCCGGCAGACCTTCCTGGTGCTCGCGCTGCTCGCGTTTCAGAACGGCTTCTTCTGGCAGACCGTACTGAAGAAGGGCGAGCGCTGAGAGCATTGCGGCGCGCGTGCGTTTCCTGGCGCGCGAAACCTGCCGCTTCGCTCCCACGGCGCTGCCGCTCGCGCATGGCTGTCGCCAAATCCTGACAGCGTGCACACTTCTCACGAACGCCATCGAATTATGTTCGATAATGCCCGCCTCATCCGGGAGCTCGCTGGCACCCAGTGTCTATGGTCAACGCGTTGCACGGCCGTGTTCGCCGCCTTGGCGCGGCGCGCAAGCTCATCACTGTTTCAAGTCTGACATTGATGCTTGCGGCCTGCGGCGGAGGCAGCGAGCCCGCGAGCTCGGGGGCGATGCCACCGCCACCGCCACCACCACCGCCAACCGACTCCACCCCTCCCACGCTGAGCGCGATCAGTGCGATGCCCACCGCGACCGGCGCGACGATTTCCTGGAATACGAACGAGCCCGCCAGCTCGCAGGTCGAGTTCGGAACGACGTCCGCCTACGGCTCCTCGAGTACGCTGGACACGGCGATGATGACCGCGCACAGCGTGACGCTCAGCGCGCTCGCTCCCGGCGTCCTGTATCACTACCGCGTCAAATCGCGGGATGCCGCCGACAACCTTGCGACGGGAACCGATCTCACCTTCACGACGACGAACTCTGCCGACACCGTCGCTCCGAGTGTCGCGATCACCGCTCCCGCAGCGAACGCAACGGTTGACGGCCAGGTGTCAGTGACGGCTTCCGCGAGCGACGATGTCGGCGTCGCCGGCGTGCAGTTCCGTCTCGACGGTAGCGCGCTGGGAACCGAGGATGCGAGCGCGCCCTATTCCGTGTCGTGGGATACGACGGGCGTTGCGAACGGCGGTCATACGCTCACGGCGGTGGCGCGCGATGCCGCGGGTAACCAGACGCTGTCGGCAGCCGTGAACGTGACGGTGAGCAACGGTGCTGCAGACACCACGCCACCGACGGTTTCGCTCACGGCACCGGCCAACAACGCGACGCTTTCGGGCACCGTGACCGTTGCGGCAAGCGCCGCCGACGATGTCGGCGTCATCGGTGTGCAATTCCAGCTCGATGGCGCCGCGCTCAAGACCGAGGACTTGACCTCGCCCTATTCGATCTCCTGGGACACGACCAGCGCGACCCAGGGCGCACATGTTCTCAGCGCCGTGGCGCGCGACGCGGCCGGCAACCAGACGACCTCGGCCAGCGTCAGCCTCACCGTGGACAACGCGCCGCCGCCGAACGGAGCCGCGATCAGCGTCGGACAGATCGTGGTCGATCCACCCACGCTCGAAGTGCTTGGCGTTTCGCTCCCCATCACCAGCGGGGACACCAACCACAACGCGACGGTCAACGTGAGCTATCGGCGCTCGGGCGATACCACCTGGCTCAGCGCGTTGCCGCTGCTGCGGGTGCGCCCGGAACTCCTGTCGCAGGAGGATCCGACCCCGTTCAATGTGCCGGAGCAGTTCGCCGGCAGCATTTTCGATCTCGCGCCGGACACCGAATACGAGATCCTGCTGGACGTGCAGGATCCGGACGGCGGGAGCACGACGCGCACGGCGACCGCGCGCACGCGCCCGACGCCGCTGGCCAATCCGACGACGCCGCGCACCGTATCGGTGTCGAACCTCTCACAGCTGAATACGGCGCTCAGCAATGCTCAGCCTGGCGACGTCATCACGCTTGCCAACGGCACCTACAGCGGCGCCATCACGCTTGCGCACAGCGGCAACGCGTCCAACCCGATCTTCATCCGCGGCGCCAGCCGCGACGGCGTCATCATCAACGCGACGGGCGCCGCCGCCGGCATCACGGTGAGCGGCAGTTACATCACGGTCGAGGACCTGACGATCCAGAACAGCAGCTGGGGCATGTATCTCAACAACCAGGGCGGCACTTCCAGCAACGTGGTCGTGCGCCGGCTGAAGATCACGAACGTGTCCTACGGCATCCAGGCGCGTTTCGGCCAGAAGCGCGACTACTACATCTGCGACAACCTGCTGCAGGGCAAGGTGCAGTGGCCGAAGATCGACAACACGGTGTGGGATTTCGAGGGCATCGTCATGACCGGAGCCGGGCACGTCATCTGCTACAACACGCTCTCCGGTTTCGGCGACGCGATGGGCCTGCACCACGAGACGGACATGCCCAACCGCGCCATCGACTTCTACGGCAACGACGTGCTGTGGACCGGTGACAACGGCATCGAGCTCGACTTCACCGAGCGCAACGTGCGCGCGTTCCGCAATCGCATCACCAACGGCGGCAACCAGTCGATCAGTTTTCAACCGGTCTATGGCGGACCCGCCTACGCGTTCCGCAACGTGATCTACAACTCCGGGACTTCGCCCTTCAAGTTCAACAACGAGCCGACGGGCATCATCGTCCTGCACAACACCGCGCTGCGGCCCGGCACTGCGTGGGTGCAGCTCGGCGCTCGTGCCGACAACATCATCTTCGAGAACAACCTCCTCATCGGCACCGGCCAGCCGGTCAACATCACGACCGACTTCAGCCTCGAGCAGATCGACTACAACGGCTGGTGGCGCGATGGCACGTTCAGTTTCAGCAACGGGTCGTGGAGTTCGTTCGCGAGCCTGCAGAGCAACTCGCCGTACGAGCACAACGGCCGCCTCCTGAACGACATGCCGTTCGCGACTCCGGTCAGCATCCCCGCGGACTACACGACGAAGGTCGCTCCGCTGGACGTCTCACTCAATGCCGGCTCGAACGCGGTCGACGGCGGCGTGCGCCTGCCGAACATCAACGATGGATTCGCCGGCGCCAATCCGGATCTCGGCGCGCTCGAGCTGGGAGCGCCGCCGCCGCACTACGGCGTCAGATATAGACGCGCGGACAGGACGCGCGTGAAGGGCGGGCGCTGGCCTAGTACCGCCAGCGCAGGCCCAGGCCGACCGCATTCATGCCGCCGTCCTTGCCCATGAGCCCGAACGCCACCGAGCGGTGATGCAGGCGCAAGGTCATGGACCAGGGCGACGCGTGCGGCCCGGCGGTGAGCTCCGCCACCCAGTAGACGAGCTCGCGATGGCTTTCGCCTTCGAGCTTCACTTCGGTTTGCGGCATCGACGTGGTGAAAGAGAGGCCCAGGCCGAACGCAGTGGACATATCGAGATTCGGCGTCGGCTCGAAACGCCAGCGCGCAACCACCGGAACGACGTTGAATTGCCAGTAGGTCTCCGGACCGAACGCATACCCGACCTGCCCTTCCCACTCGACCGCGAGGCGCCCGTCGAAGGGTTGCGCGTACTCGCGCGAGAGCGCGGCCACGGCGAGATATGCCGGCTCGTATTTGGTGAAAGCCGGGTCCACCGCGACATCCTGCCAGTGGGCCTCGCCGGACACGCGCGCGACGTACATCGTCGTGGCGTAATCGCCGTCTGCGGCGGCCGCGACGTGAGCGCACCCGAGCAAAGACAGCGTGGCGAGGAGCGAGGGGCCATGGTTCCTGCGCGAAATTTGAGCTGGCATGCCGGCTGATGTGTCTCTGTGAAAATTTGGTGGGCGGTGCTGGGATCGAACCAGCGACCCCTGCCGTGTGAAAGCAGTGCTCTACCGCTGAGCTAACCGCCCTTCTCGGGGGGCGCGTAGTGTAACCGCACTGCTCACGAGTGAGAAGGCGTACGGCCGGCTCCACGCGTTTCGCGCCTCAGAAATTGCAGGGCGAGTCGAGCGGCGGATTCATCGCCGGGACCGTGTCGCGAAACGTGACGCCCGCGTGACGCATCTCGCTCACCAGCTCTTCGACGCGCGCGGGCGCCAAGACCTCGTCCTTGCGATGGAACACCCAGTCGATGTCCTCGACGTAGTGTCGCGAGTCGCTGCCCGGTGCCAGGCCGCCCTTGATGAACCACAGGTTGAAATTGATCGACATCGGCACTTCCGGGTAGTAGGGCTCGCCGTGCGTCGCGAGCAGCTCGCCGTCGACGTAGTACTTCACTTCGCGCGCGGCGACCTGCGCCACCAGCGTGTGCCAGCCCTCGCGACTGCCCTCAACTGCCCGGCTGGTGTTCACCTGGAGCCATTCGGGCTCGGGTCGAAAGGTCTCCCACGTAGTGACATAGAGAGTGAGCGGACCACCGCCCCAACCGCCGTTCGGCAGGTACTCGAAGTCGATCTCGCTGTAGTTGGGATCGAGCGGCGCCTCGAGCGGGCTGATCATATAGAAGGTCTCGACCACCTGGTCGCCGTCCGGCCCGGACGCGGGCGCATCGTGAAAGCGAACGCGCGCGGCATAGGTGCCTTCGTAGTACTTGCGCTGATGGCAGAACTGCGCCTGACGCGTCGTCGTGCCGTCAGTGCTCGCCGTCATGCGCACCAGGTAGTTGCCGGCGCGGCCCGGATCTTCGACACCGAGCGTGACGTTCCCGCTCCAAGCCGCGCCACTCACGCCGGGCCAGCCCGTCGCCGTGCGCAGGATCCAGCCGTGGCGTTCGAATTCGCGCGCGGACGTGTAATTGAAATCGTCGAACAGCGTGGGAGCGAGTGTCGGCGGCGGACCTTTGCGCGGTGCGGGTCTATCGGCAGCGCTGCCGCCGTTCATCGTGGTCTCACTCGCACTGACGGTCACCTGGCAGCCCGCGAGCAGCGAAACGAGCGCGAGCCCTCCAATGCTGGAGACAGTTCGCATCTTCATGTTGGCTCGCTCAGCGTGATGACTCGACGTTCAGCAGCGGAGCGCTGCGCGGCCGCGATGATTTCAAGCCCTGCGACTGCTTCCTCCGGATCGACCGGAGGCGGAGCACCCGTCCGGAGCGAGGCCACTACACCAGCGTAAAAGCTCTGGTAGGCGCCGGCCTCGCTGCGAACGCGGCGCACGTCGCCCTCGACGCCGAGCCAGCCCCAGTATTCCTCCGGCTCCAGGCCCCAGTCGGCACGATCCGGGCGAAGCCCCGCGCGCAGCTGCTCCTCCTGCAAGTCCCCCCGGCTCTTGACGTACGCGGCGCGGCTGCCGAGCACGCACATCCGCGCGCGCTTCTGCGCGCTCACGAGGCTTGCGCCCAGGTGCGAACGCACGCCCGATGCATGCGTCAGAGCGATGAAGATATCGTCATCCACGAGCACGCCTGCGCGCCGCCGATCGAGCTCCGCGTACACCGTGTCCGCCTTGCCGAACAGGTGCAGCGCCTGATCGATGAGGTGACTGCCGAGATCGTAGAGCAGGCCTCCGGCTTCCTCCGGCGCATCGCGCTCCCGCCAGACCTCGCGCACCAGCGGCCGCCAGCGATCGAGACGCGACTCGAAACGCAGCACCTCGCCGAGCGCGCCTTCGTTCAGCAAGCGCTTGACGGTGAGCAGTTCGCTGTCCCAGCGCCGGATGTGATATGCGCTGAGAAAAAGGCGCGCCCGCTTCGCAGCGGCCACGACCCGTCGCGCATCGTCCGCGTTCGCGGCGAACGGCTTGTCCACGACGACGCCGAGACCGGCATTCAGCGCGGCCAGCGCCAGCGAAACGTGAGTGCGGTTCGGCGTGCTGATGACCGCGAGATCGTGCTCGCCGCCACGCTCGAAGACCTGCTCCGGGGAATCGGCGAGCTGCGCGTCCGGAAACGCGCGCCGTGCGCGCTCGCGCCGTTCGGGATGAGTCGTGACGATCGTAGCGAGCCGCAGTCCGGGCGTCGCGGCGATCAACGGCGCGTGGAACGACTCGCCGCCCAATCCAAAGCCGAAGAGCGCGACGCGAATGTCCTCGGAACGCTGGACCGCGGCGGTCACCTGGGGCAAGTCTGTTGGGGCCCTAGAGCCCGGGCAGGTTCGGCTTCAGGACCATGATCACGAGAGCGATGAGCGGCGCGAGTGTCGCAATGCCTCCCCACACGCCCCAGCTGCGGCGCAACGAGTCATAGCGCGCCCAGTCGAACTGCCCGCTCTGTCCGGCGCGCGCCAGTGCGGCGATCCTTCGCTGCAGCGGTCCCACCTGGAACATGAAGGCGAGACCCGAGACGATCAGCAGCAGCAGCGACCAGAAGATCCAGCCGCTGCCGAGAATCGGAAAGCCCGCATTGATGGCCGCCGCCAGCCCGGCAATCGTCAGCAGGGTGACACCGGGCATGGTGAACCAACGATCGCTGCGCGAGATGCCCTCGAAGGCGTGCGCGATGATCTTCGGATCACGCGTGCTGTGCGCATGGAAGGCCCAGAACACCCCGGTGATGATGTTGCCGAGAAACAGCACCACGGCGATGACGTGCACGACTTTCCAGATGAGATACACGCTCTCCCCCTTCAACCTTCCAGCGCCTTGAGCAATTCCTGCGTCTTGGCCCGCATCAGCGCCTCGTCCCCGCGCGACTCGACATTGAGACGCACCAGCGGCTCGGTGTTGGAGGTGCGCAGGTTGAAGCGCCACTTGTCGAACTCGATCGACAGACCATCGGTGTAATCGACGCTCAACGCCCTGGGCTTGTAGATTGCTTCGATGCGCTGGATGGCCGCCTTGCCGTCGGCCAGCTTGCGATTGATCTCGCCGCTCGCCGGGAACAGGCGGATGCGCTCGTCGACGAGCGATGACAGCGACTTGCCGGACTCGCTCACGATCTGTGTGACGAGGAGCCACGGAATCATGCCGCTGTCGGCGTAGGAGAAATCCCTGAAGTAGTGATGCGCGCTCATCTCGCCGCCGTACACGGCGTCCTCGGTGCGCATCTTCTCCTTGATGAACGCGTGGCCGGACTTGCACAGCACCGGCACGCCGCCGTTCGCCTTGACGATGTCGACGGTGTTCCAGGTGAGGCGCGGATCGTGCACGATCCTGGCGCCGGGATAGCGGCGCAGGAACGCGAGCGCCAGCAGGCCGACAATGTAGTAACCCTCGATGAAACGTCCGCTGGCGTCGAAGAAAAAGCAGCGGTCGTAGTCACCGTCCCAGGCGAGACCGAGATCGGCCTGGTGCTTGCGGATGGCCTCGATGGTCGGTGCGCGATTCTCCTCCAGCATCGGGTTCGGCACACCGTTCGGGAAGCGGCCATCCGGCTCGTTGAAGAGCTTGATGAACCGGAACGGCAGGTACTTCTCGATCCGATCGATGATCATGCCAGCCCCGCCGTTCCCCGCATTCACCACGATCTTGAGCGGCTTGAGCTGCGAGCGATCCACGTAGCTCAGAAGGTGCTCGAGATACGCCTTGCTGGTGTCGAGTTCCTGGCGCTTGCCCGGGCGCGCAGCCGGCGTGAACGTGTCACGCTCGGCAATGATGCGGATGTCTTCCAGTCCCGTGTCGGCGCTGATCGGCTTGGCGCGTTCGCGCACCATCTTCATGCCGTTGTAGTCGGGTGGATTGTGGCTCGCGGTCACCATCACGCCGCCGTCCATCGATTCATGGAAAGTGGCGAAATACACCCCCTCGGTTCCGCACACCCCGATGTCGAACACGTCGACGCCCGCATCGGTGAGACCCTTGATGAGCGCGTCGCGCAGGCTCGCACTCGACAGGCGGATGTCGCGCCCCACCGCCACTCGCTTCGGCTTCACGAACTCGGCGAAGCCGCGCCCGATCCGGTAGGCAATGTCCTCGTTGAGCTCGTCCGGGAGCCGGCCACGGACGTCGTAGGCCTTGAAGCAAGTGATTTTCATGGACTCTTCAACACTCTCTGTCAGGAATTCGCGCGCACGGCGCTCACCGTGCAATTCACGACGTGCGCCAGCTGCTCTCGCTTCAGTTCGGGATAGATCGGCAGGGCGAGCGTTTCACGCGCCGCGCGCTCCGACTCCGGCATGTCGCCGGCCCGATAGCCCAGGTAGGCAAAGCATTCCTGCAGGTGCAGCGGCACTGGGTAGTAGATCTCGGTGCCGACGCCGCAATCGGCGAGGTACTTGCGCACCTCATCGCGCTTCGGCACGCGGATCACGTACTGGTTGTAGATGTGCCGGTAGCCGGCACGCGTCCTGGGCAGTCCGATGCGCGATTCGCCCGCCGCGCGAAACGCAGCGTCATAGAACGCCGCGTTTTCCTGGCGGGCGCGCGACCAGGCATCGAGGTGCGTGAGCTTCACGTTGAGTACCGCGGCCTGGATCTCGTCGATGCGGAAATTCCCGCCGATGAACGCGTGGTAGTACTTCGGCTCGCCACCATGCACGCGCAGGATCTTGAGCCGATGCGCGAGCTCCGGGTCATTGGTCGTGCACATGCCCGCATCGCCGAATGCCCCGAGGTTCTTGGTCGGAAAGAATGACAGGCAACCGATCGCGCCGATGGCGCCGACCCGCCGCCCCGGTGGATATTCCGAACCGATGGCCTGAGCCGCGTCCTCGATCACACGCAGGTTGAAGCGCCCCGCGAGCTCCATCAGCGGATCCATGTCCGCCGCCTGTCCGTAGAGGTGCACGGGCATCAATGCGCGCACGCGCCCGCCCGTCTGGCGATTGACCAGGCGTCCCTCGCGCTGCACGCACTGCCGGGTGAGGAACTCCTCGACCGCCTGTGGCGAGATATTGAAGGTGTCGGGCTCGATGTCGACGAAGATGGGCCGCGCACTCACGCGTGCGATCGTGCCGCCGGTGGCGAAGAACGTGTACGGGCTCGTGATCACCTCATCGCCGGCGGCGATATCGAGCGCCATCAGCGCGATCAGCAGCGCATCGGTTCCCGACGAGAGTCCGATCGCGAACTTCGCATGGCTGTATTCGGCGACGCGCCGCTCCAGCTCGGTCACGGCCGGGCCGAGGATGAACATCTGGCTCGCGCACACCTGCGCAATGGCGGCGTCGATCTCGCTCTTCAGCGCCTGGTATTGCGGCTTGAGATCGAGCAGCGGAACCTTCATCACTGCGGGCCTGGCGACAGCGTTCATTGCGTAGCTCCTGTGAGCATGCTTGATTCTTACCGGAGTCCCGATTCAGCGCCGGCGCTACCGGTGTGAACGCTCATGTATTCGTGCCCTGGCGACCGTAGACGTCTTCGAAGCGCACGATGTCGTCCTCGCCGAGATATGAACCGGACTGCACTTCGATGATGTGCAACGGCACCTTGCCCGGATTCTCGATGCGATGCTTGGTGCGCACCGG
>DATBIF010000406.1:0-4651 GCA_036557045.1 Steroidobacteraceae bacterium | reverse complement strand
CCCTGCCGTCCAGCCGAGTGCCTTGAGCCGGGACACGTCCAGGAGTTTGCGCGGCGTGCCGTCGGGCTTGCTGGAGTCGTACACGATCTTCCCTTCGAAGCCGACGGCCTCGCGCACCAGTTCTGCCAGCTCTGCTATGGAGACGTCTTCGCCAGTGCCGATGTTGATCGGCGCTTCTTCCGCGTAGCGCTGCAGGAGCAGCACCACGGCCGACGCAAAGTCATCCACGTGCAGAAACTCGCGACGCGGCTTGCCGGTGCCCCACACCACGACCTCCTGCGCGCCGGCCTGCTTCGCATCATGGAAGCGGCGGATGAGCGCCGGCAGAACGTGCGACTGCGTTTCGCTGAAATTGTCGCGCGGGCCGTAGAGATTGGTCGGCATCACCGCGATCGCATCGAAGTCGTACTGCCGACGATATGCCTGGCACATCTTGAGTCCGGCAATCTTGGCGATGGCATACCACTCGTTGGTCGGCTCGAGCGCCCCGGTGAGCAGGTATTCCTCCTTCATCGGCTGCGGCGCGAGACGCGGATAGATGCAGCTCGAGCCCAGGAACACGAGCTTGCCGACGTTGAAGCGCTGCGCCGCGTCGATGACGTTGGTCTGGATCTGCAGATTGTCGCGAATGAATTGCGCCGGCTGGCTGTCATTCGCGTGGATGCCGCCGACGCGGGCCGCTGCCAGGATCACGACTTCGGGCCGCGTGCTGTCGAAGAACCGATCGACCGCGCGCTGGTTGCGCAGGTCGAGCTGGCGACTGGTCTGCGTGACCAGATTGTCGAAACCGAGCGCCTGCAGTTGACGCAGGATCGCCGAGCCCGCAAGCCCGCGATGGCCTGCCACGTAGATCAGGGACGACTTGTTCACGGGCTCCGATAATAGCCGCTGGCGCCGCATTCCTCATTCGATCGTCGCCGCGATCGCCTGTGCCGCCGCGCTCCGGCCGCGCGCTTCGAGATTGCCCAGGAACTGCTGCGTCGCATTCTCCCAGGTGAAGCTCTGTGCATAGCGCCGGCAGGCTTCGCGATCGACGGTGAGTGCGCCTTCAATGGCGACCCGCAGATCCTCGTTGAGACAACCGCTGACATTTCGCTTGACGACATCGATGGGTCCTACGACCGGGAACGCAGCAACCGGCGTGCCACAGGCCATGGCCTCGAGCAACACGATGCCGAACGTGTCGGTGCGGCTGGGAAACACGAACACATCGGCCGACGACATGTGCCGCGCCAGGTCATCGCCGTACTTGTATCCGGTAAAAATTACCGATGGGTAGCGCGCCTTCAGGTGCTCGAGGGCGGGTCCGCCCCCGACGACATACTTGGTGCCAGGAACATCCAGCCCGAGGAAGGCCTCCAGGTTCTTTTCCACCGCGACGCGCCCGGCATACAGCTGGATCGGTCGTATCCCGGTGAGTGCGTCACGCTCCAGCGGGCGAAATACCTCGACATCGACTCCGCGCGTCCATGTCACCACGTTGCGAAAGCCGCGCGCCTCGAGCAGTCCGCGCATCTGCGCCGTCGACACCATCATGCGTGCCGCCTTGCCGTGAAAGCGACGCAGGAACGCGTAGGTCCAGCGTTCCGGAATCGGAAAGCGTGCGCGAATGTACTCCGGGAATTGCGTGTGATACGAGGTCGTGAACGGCTGATCGTTGCGCAGGCACCAGGCACGCGCTGCCTGGCCCAGCGGTCCTTCCGTTGCAACGTGCACAGCGTCGGGTGCGAAGCGCTCCAGCTCCCGGGCCACGCCGCGGCCCGCAAACAGCGCGAGGCGGATCTCGGGATACGTGGGACAGCCGATCGTGCGAAACGCCTGCGGCGTGATGGCGCACGTGTCATGGCCGAGGCGACCCAGCGTCGCCAGCGTACTCATCAATGTGGTGACCACCCCATTGGTCTGCGGACGCCACGCATCGGTGACCAGCGCAATCTTCAGGCCGCGCGCTCCAGCAACGCGGTGAAGCGCTCGCGCTGCTCCACCCAGTTCCAGAGCGAGAGCCGGCCGTTCAAGTCTTCCACCAGCGCGCTGCAGCTCTCGATCCAGTCGCCATCGTTGCAATAGAGGACGCCGTTGAGCGGGGTGAGCGCCGGCCGATGGATGTGTCCGCACACGACGCCATCGACGCCACGGCGATACGCGGCATAGGCGACCGCCTCCTCGAAGCTGGCGATGTACTGCACAGCGTTGCGGCTCATCTGCTTGAGGTAGGAGACGAGCGACCAATGCGGAAAGCCGAATGAACGCCGCGCCGCGTTCACGTGGCGGTTCATCCAGAGCAGCACGTCGTAGACCCAGGTGCCGAGCTGCGCGAGCCAGCGGCTGCACTTCACCACGCCATCGAACTCGTCCCCGTGCAGCACCAGCAGGCGACGACTGTCCGCGGTCTCGTGCACGTACTCCTGGTGGATCTCGAGGTTGCCGAACACCGATCCCGCGAGCTCGCGGAACACTTCATCGTGATTGCCCGGAACGAAGATCACGCGCGTGCCGCGCTTGGCCTTGCCAAGGAGCGCGCGCACGACGTCGTTGTGCGCCTGCGGCCAGAAGACGTTGCGCCTCAGGCTCCACACGTCGACGACATCGCCGACCAGGTAGAGGGTGTCGACGTGCACGGACTTCAGGAACTCGAGCAGCAGGTCGGCCCGGCAGCCTCGAGTACCCAGGTGAATGTCTGAAATGAAGACGGATCGCAGTCGCAGGCTGGGCGCATGGCTCATGCGGGTCCTCTTTAATAAGAGACGACGTGCACGAGCGTGCCGGCGTGGCGTTACACGCGGTTGAAACCTACGCTACGAATTCTTTACAGCGCGGCAGCTTACATGGCTTAGCTAATACCGGAACGAAGGAGTATCGGCCAACCCCTTTTCCTGTCAAAAGGTATCAGCCTTCGGCGGCCAGCCTGGCGGGGGTCGCGAGGGAATCGAGGACCCGGCGACGGGGGAAGTGGCAGGTGAACCGGCTGCCTCGACCCTCCTCACTTTCGATCTCGAGCCACGCGCCGTGCCGCTGTAACACATGCTTCACGATCGCGAGGCCAAGCCCCGAACCGCCATGCTGGCGCGCGCGTCCCGGGTCGACGCGATAGAACCGCTCGGTGAGTCGCGGGATGTGCTCGGCGGGAATGCCGATTCCAGTGTCGCGGACCGAAAAATGCGCCCCCGTTCCATCGGTCCACCAGCGCACCTCGATCGTCCCCTCAGGCGGGGTGAACTTCACCGCGTTGGCGATCAGGTTGGAGAAAGCCGAGTGGATTTCAGCTTCCTCGCCCGCGAGCTTGGCGTTGCTGTCGAGTCTCAGGATGAACTCGCGCGGACGTCGGGCCTGCGCGAGCACCTCCTTGCGCAACAGCGACAGCATGCCCGCCACATCCACCGGTTCTTCGCCGGCTTCCTTGTCAGCCGACTCGAGCTTCGAGAGCTCCAGCAGGTCGTTGACGATCGCGCCCATCCGCTCCGCCTGGCGGCGCATCTCGCCGATCGGGCCGACCCAGGAAGAATCGATGGCGGTGTCTTCGGCGAGGGTATCGAGATAGCCGGTGATCACCGTGAGCGGCGAACGCAGCTCGTGCGAGGCGTTGGCGACGAAATCCTTGCGCATCGATTCGAGCTTGGCCTGGCGCGTGACATCGCGCACCAGCAGGAGATGCTGCCCGCCTCCGTAGGGAATGAGCCGCAGCGAGAGCGTCAGCTCGCCACCCGTGGACCAGTTGATGATCACCGGGTTCGTGTAGTCACCGGTCTCGAGGTAGGAAACGAAAGCCGGTGCGCGGATCAGGTTGTCGATCCTGAGACCGTGATCCGCCTTGCGTTGCAGGCCGAGCAGGCGCGCGGCCGTGCGATTGAACCACTGGATCTCACGATTCGCGTTGAGCACGATGACCCCGTCGGGCATCGCCGCCGTCGAGCGGCGCAGCTCGCGGAATAGCTGGATGAGGCGCTGCTTGTGGAAACGCTTGCGCCGGTGCAAGCGCACGACCTGCCCCACCACATCGGCCCAGGCGCCACTCACATCCGGCGGATCGAGATAGTTGCGATTGCGCAGCCAGCGGTGCAGCCGGTAGAGATTGACGAGCTGCATCGACAGGTACACCGCGAGCACCGCGACGAACCAGACCAGCATTCGGCCGAAGATCAGGCCGCCGGCCACCGCCACCGCGATCAGGGCCAGGAGCCGTGCGAGAGCGAATGACCAGCCGGAGGTCACGTCGAAGACCCGTCAGGATGCGCGCACCGAGAAGCGATAGCCCGCGCCGCGAACCGTTTGAATGAACCGGTCGTAATTGAAGACCTCGAGCGCCTTACGGAGCCGGCGGATGTGGACATCGACTGTGCGCTCTTCGACGTAGACGTTACCGCCCCATACCCGGTCCAGCAACTGGTTGCGGCTGTAGACACGCTCGGGATGCATCATGAAGAAGCTGAGGAGCCGATACTCGGTGGGCCCGAGCGAAACGGTCTGATCGCCCACCGTCACGCGATGGCTCGCACCATCGAGGACCAGCCCCTCGATCGCGATGACCTCTTCGGTGCCCGCCGGCGCAGTGCGTCGCAGGACGGCGTTGATGCGGGCCAGGAGTTCCCGGGGTGAGAACGGCTTGGTCACGTAGTCGTCCGCCCCGCCCTCGAGGCCGGAGACCTTGTCTTGC
>DATBIF010000405.1:0-2347 GCA_036557045.1 Steroidobacteraceae bacterium | reverse complement strand
CGACATCAACCGCAATCGCATGGACTCGCCGGGCCACCAGGTCGGCGGTCCTTACCACGACGTGCACGCGCGCTTCAGCGGCCCCGTGGTCGTCGATGGTTTCGCGTCGTTCTACGAGCGCTGGATTCGCGACGCCGGCGTCACGCGCCAGGCGCTCGAGCAGGAACTGCCGCCGCCTGATCCCGCCGCGATGCCACGGCACGACGCGAAGCACATCGGTCGCATCGGGCGCACCTATCCGCAGGCGGCCAATGCGCTCGAATTCGCGCAGCACGGCGAACGCAGCACCTATGACACGCTGCTCGCAGCGCTTAGGCAGGCGCGTGACTACATCTACATCGAGGAGCAGTATTTCGCACCCGACGACGGCTACGTGGCCGCATTGCGCGACGCGGGGCTGCCGGGAGGCGCCAAGCGGCTCGCGATCGTTATACCCGACAACGGTGACCAGCCGTTCAGTGATCTGCGCCGGCGCAATGTGCTCGAGCAGGTCCGCAACGTCTGGGGTGACCGGATGATTGTGGGCTTTCCGCAGCGGCGCCCGCTCCTCAATCGCGCAGATCGCTTCGCGAGCCGCGGGCGCACGTGGTTGGTCAAGGAGTGCTCGTCTGCCGACAACGAGATCTACCTCGCGGTCCCGGCACGCGCGATCAAGGCGCCGTTCTGGCTGTGGATCGACGGCGAGCTGATGCTTGCACGCCAGGTGGTGAAGCCTGTTGAGGAGGAGGGCGTACCGGCGTCGCGTGTGACTGTCGAGCGCGGGGCAGCCGGCGGTAGCCCGCGCTGGGGTGCTCACCCACGCGGGCACGCGAAGGGCGCGCCGGCAACATTCTCGCAGGTCAAGGGCATTTACGTGCACGCGAAGTGCATGATGATCGACGACGTGTTCGTGTCGATCGGCTCGACAAATCTCAATCGCCGCGGCTTTTTCCACGACGGCGAGATCAACGTGTTTGCGATCCCGCAGGCGCTGCGCGGTGGACCCAACAATCCAGCGCTTGCGCTGCGCACTGCACTGTGGGCTGAGCACCTGGGTATGGCGCCGCAGATGGGACACTCGCTGCTGCGCGACCCGATCGCCGCGTTTGACCTATTCCTGCGGCCGCACCTCGCGGGCAACCGCTTTACGCCCTATGCCGCAACTGACATCCGGCCCTATCTCGGTATTACGGACCTCGAACTGTGGCCGGTGTCTGTGATGGGCCTTCTTGGCGCTGCTCTGCAGTCCCTGCCGTCGGACTTCTTCCGGCGCATCTGGAATCTCCTGAGTGATCCGACAACCGGTCTCGATCCGGCTCCGACGGAGACGCCGGTATGAGCGCCGGACGGGAAACCTCCGCGGACGCTGCCCCGTGAGTTTCGCCGCGCACGCGCTCGCCCAGGTCGAGCCGCCGCTGGTCGGCGTTCATCTGCTCTGGAGCGGCCCGTTCGCGTGGGTCTACTCGCCAGTCGGCTGGGCCATTCAACGGCGGCCGTTCCAGCGGCGCTTCCCGCTCGACTGCCTCGATCTCACGCCGTCGCAAATCGCGGTGCTGCGCGCCCGCCACCTGCTCGCAATCCGCTTCGGCACGCTCACCGATCGTGACGATGTGGGTCCGATCGCACTCGACCTCCCATCAGCAGAGGTGGTGATACCGACCGAAACGAACGCAACTCGGGAAGTGATCACGCTGGAACTCGCGAGCCCGCAGCCGCAAGTGATCGTGCGCGCAGGGGCGAAACTTTCGTTCGCAGCTGCATTGCGCGACGGCAAGGTCGTTGCCGCCAGCGCCGACGTCGCTGGGGTAGTGAACCACACACTAGCCGCGCTCGGCATCGACACGGTCGTGGTCTATGCCTTGGGGCTCACGGCCCTCGGCTACTGCGTCCGCCGCGACGATGCCACGGACGACTGGCGGGACGCGGCCACGATCGCACGCGTCCAGATCCCGATCCGGGAGCTAATGCCGTCGCTTTCAACCCCTGCAGCCGAGTTTGCCGAGGCCAAGTCCCGCCTTCTTCCCGGCGAATCGCTCGATGAGGGCGATTTCGCGCACATTGCGGGCATCCTTCGGCAAGTTGTGCAAACCGATGGCCCGCCCCGACCACTCGACCTCGCGCTGCTGGTGCGTGAAGACACGTCGTCTGAGTTCACCGAGTTGCGTGCACTCGATCCGCTACTTTCGGTGCTGCCGCATCCGAAATGGCGCCGCGTGCTGGGCTTCTCGTACGTCGATCGCGATACCGGACTCGTCCCTGGACAGGGGTACGAATATCGGGTCATCGGAGGATGGCCGGCTGCCGACCTCGTTGACCGCGTCTACGGCTTCCACACCCTTCCGTCGGGAACGCCGCTCGCCGCCGAGTT
>DATBIF010000404.1:0-3249 GCA_036557045.1 Steroidobacteraceae bacterium | reverse complement strand
CGACGGACATGGTAGAGTGCGCCACCAGTCCACCCGCGAGCAGCCGCGAACGATGGTGAGCACCAAGGGACCTGCACAGGCCGAACTGGCGTGGCGCGTGCTGGGTCTCCTCAATCTCTTCCGGCTGCTGGTGCCGCTGGTTCTCGCCTCGCTCCACTACTTCCTCCCCGAGAGCACCAGCGTCGGCTGGGCCGATCCGCAGCGCTTCCAGATCATCGTCGCAGCGTACTTCCTCAGCGGCATCGTGATGATTGCCGCGATCAAGCGACGCTGGCCCGGGCTGCAACAGCAGGCGTGGATTCATATCGTGCTGGATGTCGCGGCGGTCGCGCTGCTGCTCTACAGCAGCGGGGGCGTCGCGAGCGGGCTTGGAATGCTGCTGGTGATCCCGGTGGCGGGCGTGACCCTGATCACGCGGCGCGCCTTCGTGATCCCTGCGGGTGCGGCGCTCGCGCTGCTGGTGCAGCAGCTGCTCGCGCAGTTCTCCGGCACGGCCGCCGTCGGCGACTACACTGCAGCGGGCGTTCTCGGATTCATTCTCTTCATCGTCGCGCTGAGTGTCCTGCCCCTCGGCGAGCGCATCCGCCAATCCGAGGAGCTGGTTCGTCAACGCGACCTGGACCTCGCCAATCTCGCCGAGCTGTCCCAGTACATCGTGCAACACCTGCGTGAAAGCATCCTGGTGCTCGACGCGGCCGACCGCATCCGGCTCATCAACGAATCCGCTGCCGAGATACTCGGCGATCGCGCAGCGATTCCCGGGGCCTTGCTGGGCGAGGTGCATCCCCGACTCCTCTATTCTTTGTCCACCTGGCGGCAGAGCCCGCATACCGCTCCAGTCACCCCAACCTCCTTCGTCGCCGCCGATGGCCTGCGCACGATCGAGCCTCACTTCGCGCCGCTCGGCGGTGAGAACCCGGGGCCAGTGCTCGTATTCCTGGAAGACACGAGCCAACTGGCCGAGCGGCTGCAACAGTCCAAGCTCGCGGCGCTGGGCCGCCTGAGCGCGAGCATCGCGCACGAGATCCGCAACCCCGTGGGTGCCATGAGCCACGCGGGGCAGCTGCTGGCAGAAGCGAACGTCGGCGAATCGGAGCGCCGGCTGACCGAGATCATCCGTACCAACGCAGAACGCGTGAGCACGATCATCAACAACATGCTGCAGCTCTCGCGCCGCGACTCGACACGGCCCGAGACGCTGACCCTCTCGGACTGGCTCGAGGAGTTTCGCACCGAGTTCTGCCAGACGACGCAGACCCCCGAATCGAAACTGCACATTTCCCCGGACGGCACCAGCATCGAAGTGCGCGTCGATCCGACGCACCTGCACCAGGTGTTGTGGAACCTGTGTGACAACGCGCTCAAATACGCAGCGTCGGGCGAAGACCAGACGGTGGAATTACGCGGCGGTCGCGTGGCCGGAACCGGAAGACCCTACCTCGAAGTCGCGGATCGCGGCCCCGGGATCGACAGGCAACACGCGGATCGCATCTTCGAGCCGTTCTTCACCAGCGGCCAGGGCGGCACCGGGCTCGGCCTGTTCATCGCACGCGAGCTGTGCCAGACGAACGGCGCGCTGCTGCTCTATGAACCGCGTCCGGGTGGCGGCAGTGTCTTCAGGGTCATATTCTCTGACCCGCAACGCTGGCGGGCACTCGAGCGCAGGTCCTGATCGATGCCGAAACCCGTGGTCCTGGTCGTTGATGACGAGCCGGATATTCGCGAGCTCCTGTCCATCACCCTCAGCAAGATGGAGCTCGAGTCGAAGACCGCAGCCGATGTCGCGTCGGCGCAGAAACTCCTGCGCGCTGGGCACTTCGACCTGTGTCTCACCGACATGAACCTGCCGGACGGCAACGGTCTCGACCTGGTCGAATGGATGCAATCGAATACGCCGCTCGTGCCGGTGGCGGTCATCACGGCGCATGGCAACGTCGAGTCGGCCGTACGCGCGCTCAAGTTGGGCGCGTTCGACTTTGTCTCCAAGCCGCTCGACCTCGTGGGGCTGCGAAAGCTCGTCAGCTCGGCGATCAAGATCTCTTCGAGCGACACTGAAAGCACGACCATCTACGGACCGCGCCTGCTCGGCCAGTCGCAGGCCATGCAGCATCTGCGCGAGACCATCGCCAAGGTGTCGCGCAGCCAGGCGCCAGTGCATATATACGGCGAATCGGGCACAGGTAAGGAGCTCGTGGCACAACTGATTCACGAATCCGGACCGCGCCGCGACGGTCCCTTCGTTGCTGTGAACTGCGGGGCGATCCCGACCGAGCTGATGGAGAGCGAGCTGTTCGGCCACAAGCGTGGCAGCTTCACCGGTGCGGTCGCCGACAAGAAGGGCATGGTGCAGTCGGCCGAGGGTGGCACTCTGTTCCTGGACGAGGTCGGCGACTTGCCGTTGCACATGCAGGTAAAACTCCTGCGTGTCATCCAGGAGAAGGCCGTGCGCCCGATCGGCGAGCAGCGCGAGGCGCCCGTCGATGTGCGCGTCCTCAGCGCGACCCATCGCAACCTCACGTCGCTGGTCGCGGAAGGCGCGTTTCGCGAAGATCTCTACTACCGGATCAATGTCATCGAGATTCGCGTACCGGCCCTGCGCGAGCGGCCGGAAGACATTCCCGAGCTCGCGGAGGCGATCCTGCGGCGGCTGGCGCGCCGGACCAAGGTCGATGCACCAGAGCTGGGCCCGGACGCGGTCAACGCGCTCTGCAGCTACAAGTTTCCCGGCAACGTGCGCGAACTCGAAAACATACTGGAACGCGCCATGGCCCTGTCCGGCGGTAATGCCATAACTGCTACCGATCTGCAGTTGCGCGACGTCTCGGTCAGCACCGGATCAACGGAGGCCGGCAGTGGGCCTCTTGGCGAGCAGCTCGAAGAAATAGAGCGCGAAGCGATCATCAAGGCCCTCGAACAGACGCGTTACAACAAGACCGCGGCCGCGAAGCTCCTCGGGGTGAGCTTTCGTGCGCTGCGCTACCGCATCAAGAAGCTCGGCATTGAATAGCGCTTCGCGTTCGCGCGGTTGTCGGGCGGCGGGGCGGCCTGCGTCTCAGCGCGTCGCTCTCCGCAGACTGTGTGACGCTGTGCGTCACTTTCTGACCTGGCGCGTCCAATGCGTCAGCAGTCATCGACACCATTAGGTCAAATCAGAGTGCAGTCGCCAGCCCAATCACGATGCGCCTCAGACACTTACGGCGTGCGCCGAACCATGGCACGTCGGTTGCACCCTCCGGGCACAGGCGCCCT
>DATBIF010000403.1:0-7882 GCA_036557045.1 Steroidobacteraceae bacterium | reverse complement strand
TGACGGAGGCCGTTCCTTGCGCGGCCAATGGTGTGGAGAGGAGGGACAGACCGGCGGACAGGACCAGCCGACGTAACATTCGCTGCATATGGTGAACCTCCGTTCACAGGGAGACGGCGGATCTCTGCATACGGATCTTGTGCATGTTGCAGTTCGGTAAAGCACTCGGCAAGAGGCTACTTTGGCAACGAAATGCGGTTCGTCGCGGGATCAAAGGTGGACCCTGCGGGCAGGAGATGGAGGGTGACCGCGCTCGCGCCCAATGTCCGTGCGGGTTGCGTGACGCGGGCGCGGCGCGCGTCGTACACGAGGACTGCGCCGACACCGCGCACTGTCCACGTTCCGTGAGGGTCGATTTCGAGCGCGGTGGACTCGTCGATGCCGGCACCGACCAGGATGGGGCGCTCGAGCACCGCGGCGAGCAAGCGGTTCTGGCGCTCGCGCCGAATGAAGTGCTGGTCGACGATCGCGCCATGCAAGAATCCAAGGCCCGGCGCGACCTGGATCACGCCGCGCGCGATCGTGGGAAACTCATCGCCGTAATAGCCGAGCGTGTCACCGGGCGGATGCTGATTGCCGGTGAGCATTGAATCGGAGAGCACCGCCGCGCCCGCAGACGTGCCGCCCACGACGCCGCCGCGCTCGTACGCCCCGTGCATCGCGCGGAGCGCCGGGGTCCCCAACAGGATCGGCGCGAGGCGCGTCTGGTCGCCGCCCGTGAACCAGATGCCGGTGACGTCATCGAACCGCCGCGCGCTCGACCCGCTCTCGGCCTGCGCGCGCGTGAGCACCACGACGAACGCGTCAGCGCCGAAGTCGCGCAGCTGCGCGGCCTTTTCGTCGCCGCTCGCCTGGGCATCCTCGGACGCCATTGGCACGACCGCGATCCGCGCGTGCCCTCGGCCGCCCGCGAGCTCCACGAAGCGAGCAACGAGCGAGTCGGGTTGCGCGCCACCTCCGACAATAAAGAGAGACCCGCGGGGATGCTGCGCGTACCCCTCCGACGCGAGCATCGTCAGCAGCACGCTACTGGCGATGCGCAGTCTCATTCGACCCGCAGCCGATACCCGACACCCGGTTCCGTCTGCAAATATTCCGGCCGCGTGGCATCGCGCTCCAGTTTGCGACGTAACTGCGTCATGTAGACGCGCACGTAGTGCGCATGCTCCACGGCGTTTGGCCCCCAGACCTCTTTCAGCAGCTGGCGGTGCGTGAGCACCTTGCCGGCGTGGCGAATCAGCAGCGTGAGCAGCTTGTACTCGGTCGGGGTCAAATGCACCTCATGATCGCGCACGAACACCTGTCGCCGCACGAGATCGACGCGCAAATCGCGGGTTGAGAACACGGGCTCTGGCGGCGCATCGGCGGGCTGCGCGGCATGGCGCAGTGCGACCCGCAGGCGCGCCATCAGCTCGCCGACATCGAACGGTTTTGTGAGATAATCGTCAGCGCCAGCGTCGAGCGCAGCGATCTTGTCATGCTCCTTGCCGCGCGCGGAGATGACGATGATGGGCGTCCCGGACCACTCGCGAATCTGGCGCGTGAGGTCGATGCCATCGGCGTCGGGCAGGCCGAGATCGAGTAGGATGACATCGGGGTTGCGGCCAGTCACTTGTGCGACGCCTTCCCGGGCGGTCGTGGCTTGAATCGGGCGGTAATGGTGACTTTCGAGGGCGGCATGCAGGAACCGCCGCATTTGCGGCTCGTCCTCGATCACGAGGACGACAGGATCGGCCTTGCTCACGCTTCTTCGGGCACGGCAGGGGGCGGGCCCGACAGCGGGAGCGTGAAGCGAAACAGTGTGCCGCCGCCAGGCCGATTCTCCGCCCAGATGCGGCCGCCGTGCGCCGTGATGATGCCGCGGCAGATGGTCAACCCCAGACCGACGCCGCCCGATGCGCTCTCCTGTGGGCCGCGGTGGAACTTGTCGAAAATGCGCTCTTCGTCGCCCCGCGGGATGCCTGGGCCGCGGTCCGCTACGTCGACACGGACGCCTCCGTCAATCGTCGCCGCCGAGACCTCGATCGGAGTGCCCGCCGGCGTATAGCGCGCCGCGTTCTCGAGCAGGTTGGCAAAGACCTGCTCGATCAAGATCTCGTCGAGTGGCACGAGGGGGAGATCGGCCGGCAGCGCGACCGTCACCCTCCGGCCGCGCAGCCGCTCCTCGAGGCGAATCAGCGCGACGCCCACGATTTCCTCGAGCGACTGCCACTCCTTGTGCACCTGCAACGACCCGCTGTCGAGCCGGATCATGTCCAGCAGATTGCCGATCAGGCGATTCATGCGTTGCGATTCATCAATGATCGAGCGGACGAGCTCGCGACGGGTGGCCTCCGGAATCGTGCCTGAGGCCTCGAGCAAACTGCTCGCGGCGCCGTTGATGGTGGCGAGCGGTGTGCGCAGATCGTGCGATACGGAGCTCAGCAGCGACGTGCGCAAGCGCTCGGCTTCGATCTCGAGCTGCTCGCGCTGCGTGCGGTCGGCGAAGATCTCCCGTTCCAGCGCGACCGCGATTTGCCGGGCAAACGTTTCCAGTAACAACAGCACGGTTGGATCGCGCAGCGCTTTCGGGTCCGCGGGTGCCACGCCCAGGACGCCGATCGTGCCGGTCGTCGTCACGAGGGGAACGTAGAGGCCGCGTGCCGCCGGCAGCGTATCCGATCCCGCGCCCGCCAGGCGGCCGCGCTCGAGTACCCATTGCGCGACGCTCCGCTCCTTTTCATCGATCGGCAGGGCTGTGTCGGCCTGTGCGGGTACTTCGAGACCGCCCCCGAGCCCGGGCAGGAGGATGACGGCCGCGCCGCTGAAGGTGTCCTGAACGTGCCTCGTGGCGACCGCGATCAGATCGGCGAGGCCCCGAGTCGCCGCCAGCTCGCGGGTCATCGCGTACAGCGTCGCCGTGCCTCGCTCGCGCGCGCGTGCCATCTCGGCCTGCGCGCGCACCCGGAGTGTGAGCATGCTGATGAGCAACGCGATGCTCAGCATCACGGCAAAGGTCAGGATATAGCTGACGTCCGACACGGCGAACGTGAAGCGCGGTGGCACGAAGAAGAAATCGAACAGTACGATCGCGAGAAACGCCGTGAGCAGCGACGGGCCGCGGCTGTAGCGGTAGGCGACTACGCCGGTAGCCAACACGAACAGCATCGCGATATCGGTGAGCGACAGATATCGGTATGCGGCGGCCCCGAGCGCCGTACAGAGCCCAAGGAGCAGTGCCGACTCCCAGTATTCGGAGACGGGTACCGGACGCGACTCCGCGCGCGGACCGGGCGTCCGCGTGAGCTCACCCTTCTCGCCCGTGATCACGTACACATCGATGTCGCCGCTGCCGCGCACGAGTTGATCGTGCAGCGAACCCAACAGCCGATCGCGCCAGCGGGCGTGCGTCGGCTTGCCGACCAGGATCTTGGTGACGTTGTGATCGCGCGCGTAAGCGAGGATCTCGTCGGCGACGTTCACCCCGCCCACGCTCACCGTTTGCGCGCCCAGCTCCTGCGCGAGCTGCAGATTGCTGGCGAGCTGCTCGCGATCGGACGCGGAAATGCGCAGCCCCGGTGCCTCGACAAACATCACGATCCAGTCGGCGTTGAATCCGGTCGCCAGCCGCTTCCCCGAGCGGATCAACCGGGTGCTCGCCGGATTGGGGCCGACGCAGACGAGCAGCCGCTCGCCGGCCGGCCAGGTCTCCCGGATGCCGTGCTCGCGCATGTAGCCGCGCATCTGCGCGTCGACACGCTGAGCGGCGCGACGCAGCGTCAGCTCGCGCAGGGCGATGAGGTTGCCTTTCCGGAAGAACCGGTCGATCGCGCGGGCCGCCTGCTCCGGCACGTAGACCTTTCCTTCTTGCAGGCGCTGGAGCAGGTCCTCCGCCGTGAGATCGGCGATCTCCAGCTCGTCGGCTTGGTCGAAAATCGAGTCCGGGACCGTCTCACGCACCGACACACCGGTGATCTGGGCGACCACATCGTTCAGGCTCTCGATGTGCTGGACGTTGAGCGTCGTGTAGACGTTGATGCCCGCCGCGAGCAGCTCTTCGACATCCTGAAACCGGCGGGCATGACGCGAGCCGGGCACGTTGGTATGCGCCAGCTCATCGACCAGGATCATGGCGGGTTTGCGGGCGAGCGCGGCATCGAGATCGAATTCGCTGAGCGTCACGCCACGGTATTCGACGGTCTTGCGGGGAAGCGTTTCCAACCCGTCCAGCAATGCAGCAGTGTCGACGCGGCCGTGTGTCTCGACGAACCCGACCACGACATCGATGCCGGCGCGCTGCTTCGCGCGCGCTTCCTCGAGCATCGTGTAGGTCTTGCCGACGCCCGGCGAGGCGCCAAAGAAGATCTTGAGCCGACCCCGTCCTGCCCGCCGTTCCTCTTCCCGTGCGCGGGCCAGCAACTCCTGAGGGTCCGGCCGGCGTGCTGTCATGAGAACCTAAGCTAACCCACTGCCTGGGTGCTGTGGCGCCGGCGCAACCTGGTGGGCCCGGCGTCGCTGATACAGCGAGATCGTCCCGTGTCCCTCATCATAACTGCACAGCTCACCAAAGCGCGCCCATGCGACGAAGGTCTTGAACACCCGTTCGTGGTGTTCCTGCGGCATGCGCATCACGATCGTCTCGAGGACGAAATCCTTATCGATCGAGCGACTCCGCCGCTTCCGTAATACGTCGGTGACTTCCCGGAAGAGCGACAGCGTGAGTAATTGTTCGCGCCAGATGCGCGTGCGTTGCTCCGGCACCGCCTGCACGAACCGGCGTCCCTCGGGCGCGAGCAGCACCGCACTCTTCGGCGTGTCCACGAAATTCAGCATCTCCGCCGCTTTCACGGTGGTAATGAGCCGGCCGAATTCGTGGTTGGTCTGGGCGGCGATCTTGAAGACATCCCCTTTTCCACCACGCGCATCGAGGAACTCGAGCAGGCCGACGATTTCGCTCGGTGACACGTTCGGTATGGGTTCGACGAATCCCGGTTCGCGTGCGACAGTCGAGGTCACGTCGGGGAGCTCGCTTCCCGTGATCGCCGCATACAGCGAGTCGATGAGCGCGACGCACTGGGGCGATTGATAATCCCTGGGCCGCTCCAGATCGTTTTGCACCACCGTGCGCACGCGCGCGGGATTGTTGCCGCCGAGCACCACGATGCGATCGGCCATGAACGCCACTTCGCGGATGTCGTGACTCACCATCACGATCGACGAAGGATTGCGCTCCTTGGTGCTCCAGATGTCGAGAACCTCCGCGCGCAGGCTCTCGGCCGTCAGCGCGTCCACCTGACTGAACGGCTCGTCCATGAAGAGGATTTCGGGGTCCACCACGAGGGCGCGTGCCATGCCGACGCGCTGCTTCATGCCGCCGGACAGCTCGCGCGGGTACGCGTCCTCGAATCCCCCCAGCCCCACCTGGCTGATCGAGCGCTCGGCGCGTTCGATCGCGTCCGCCCGATGCACGCCGCGCGCTTCCAACACCGTCTGGACATTTTGGCGCACCGTCATCCAGGGATAGAGCGCGAAGCTCTGGAAGACGATCGCCACTCCGGGATTGAGACCAACCAGCGGTTGTCCCTTGTACAACACATCACCGTGAGTCGGCTTGATGAGCCCGGCAAGAATGCGCAGGACTGTGGACTTTCCCGATCCCGACGGGCCGAGCAGCGCCACGACTTCGTTCCGTGCCACGCTGACAGAAATGTCCTCGAGCACGCGCAGCGGCTTGCCGTTGGGGAGCTTGAAGTCGTGGGAGACGTGACGCGCTTCGCAGAGGATTTCGCGTTTCATGTCATTTGCTCAAGGAAAAGCGCTCTTCGGCGACACGGTAGCACCACCGCCACACCGTTCGATTGAATGCCACGACGAGGATGGACATCACCAGAATCGCCGCGGCGAGCAGCGGGAAGTTTGCCGCCGCTGCCGCGCCGCTGATTTCCGCGCCCAGGCCGTGCGCGCGCAGCGTCTGGCCCCTGAACGTGACGAATTCCGCGACAATGCTGGCATTCCAGGCGCCTCCCGTGGCTGTGACCCATCCGGTGACGAGATAGGGAAAGACGCCCGGAAAATACACCCTGCGAAACCGCTGCCAGCCCTTGATCCGATAGCTCGTTGCGGCTTCGCGGAGATCGGCGGGGATCGCCATCGCACCGGCAATCACATTGAACAGGATATACCACTGCGTGCCGAGCAGCATCAGCAGGATGCTCCCCCAGCCGAGGGTGACACCGGCCCACTGTAAGACGGCGATGACGAGGGGGAACAGCATTGGCGCGGGAAATGACGCGGCGACCTGAACGATCGGTTGAAAGATGCGGGAGAGCCGGCTCGACAGCCCAATGGCGAGACCGGCGGGTAGCGCCCATACGGTACCGATGAGCGTCGAGAGCAGGACCCGCCCCAGCGTGATGAATCCTGCCGTAATGGAGCGGCCCCACGCTCCAGCAGGCACCTCGTGCAGCAGATGGACCAGCTTCACACCACCCCAGGCCAGAACGCCGACCAAGAACGCCAGCGCCGCAAACGACACTGCGCGCGAGTTTCGCTCGACCGCCGTGGGCAATGCCGATGGAGCCGGCGTTGCCCTGGTGACGTCGCGGGTGGCGCGGCTCTCCCGCAGTTCCCGCAGGCGCCAACGCACCCAGCGCACGAGGCGCGACCCGCGCAACCAGTCGAGAAACCAGGAGTGCATGAGGATCTGCTCGCCGCCCCCGCCCTCCTCGACGCGGAACTTCTGCGCCCATACGACCACCGGTCGCCACAGCACCTGATCGAGCACCACGATCATCGTGACCATAGCGAGGATGGCGAGCACCATGGCGTCGCCGCGGCCCTGCTCGACCGCCACGCTCATGTAGGAGCCGATGCCGGGCAGGCGAAAGTCGCGCTCTCCCAGTTGAAACGACTCGCTGATCATCAAGAAGAACCAGCCGCCCGCCATGCTCATCATGCTGTTCCACACCAGCCCCAGCGTCGCGAACGGCAACTCGACGTTGCGCAGCCGGCGCCACCAATTGAACCGATACACCGTCGCGGCTTCGCGCAGGTCGGCCGGAATCGAGCGCAGCGAGTGCACGAAGCTGAACGTCATGTTCCACGCCTGCCCCGTGAAGATCATGATCACCGCCGCGAGCTCGAGTCCGACGTTGCTGTGCGGAAACAACGCCACCAGCGCGAGGACCAGTCCCGGCATGAACCCCAGGACCGGGATGCTCTGCAAGATGTCGAGCAGCGGGAGGAGAACCCGACCCGCGATGCGATCCTTTGCGGCCCAATAACCGTAGACGAGGGTAAAGCCGAGCGAAATCACGTAGGCGAACATGCCGCGGAACAGCGAGAACATCGTGTAGCGTGGCAGCGCGCTGGGCGACAGGTCGATCGCGATGCTCTGGCGATGCACGCCCGTCCACTCGCGGCCGAGGTCGACGAACGCAAGCAGCAATCCAGCCAACCCGGCGATGAGCAGGAGGTCGAGCCACGGGAGCCGCCGCGCGCGGTCGAGTTGGCCGAACACCTCGCTGAGCAGGCGTTGCACTGACCGACGCTCTCCTTTAGCTACGTCGCGGTCTTAAGTTATTGCCGCGCGTGCCTCCGGGGGAGCGGCGGACACGCGCTCGATTGCGAGCGCCGCTTGCGCTGCGAAGGTGTGCAGGAGCCAGGACATGGCCGGCTCCTTAAACCGAGCGGGCTCATTGGGGTGGATCTCGAGCACGCCTAGTCTCCCGTGGCTGCCGACGAGAGGCAAATAGAGAGATGCGGCATCCGGGAAGTGGTCCGTGCCTCGGCCGGCGGCCTCCCAGGACTGGTACACGAGCTCTGCCAGATTGCTGTCGTATTCCCGTTCCGGTTGAGGCCCCACGGGCACCAGCGCGCCCTCCTGCCGGAGCAAAACGCGGAC
>DATBIF010000402.1:0-10248 GCA_036557045.1 Steroidobacteraceae bacterium | reverse complement strand
ATCTGACTCCTGCGGGTGCGCGGTCGACTGCAGAAGGAGCAGCGACAGCCATGCCAGGGTCCACTTGAGGGTCTTCATCCGTTGCGCTCAATCCTTCACTGGCAGGCTTTGCGGAGGAATGCCTCGAGCCCGATCGGCGCGCGACCCATCAGGCGCTCCAGATCCGGCGAGCCGGCATCGAACTCGCCGGCGCGAACCGCCTCACCGAGTCCCACCGACATCGCGACCGCCGGCGCAGGAAGGCCCTTCGCCTCCAGCGACCTGCGAAACTCGTCGCTGCTGATTTCCTTGTAGGTCACACTCTTGCCGCTCGCCCTGGCGAGCGCGCCGGCCACATCGTTCAGGCTGTACGGTTCCCTGGCCGTAATCGGATATTCGCGATTGGCATGCTCGCCCTGCGTCAGCACGGCTGCGAGCGCGTACGCGATGTCCTCACGCGCGATGAAACCGATGCGGGCACGGCCGCCGTTGTACGCGAGCACGCCCGTTTGCAGCGCTTCGCCGAAGAGGAACGGTACGATGTCGAGATAAAGGTTGTTGCGAAAGATCGTGTACGGAATGCGGCTCGCGCGAATGAGCGCCTCCGTGTGGAAGTGGCCCGGAGAGGCGGCGAACTTCGCATCGGCAGCTGGCTTGATGGCACTCGTATAGAGGATGTGTCCGACTCGTGCCGGCTGGGCAGCCTTCACGACATTGCCATGATGGAGCATGCGCTCATCGCCGAGCGCGCTCGTCGAGATGAAGAGGAGCTGTTCAGCGCCGCGGAACGCGCTCTCGAGCGACGCCTGGTCGGTGTAGTCGGCGCGCCGCACCTGCACGCCGCGCGCGGCGAAGTCGGCGACCTTGGCCGGGTCGCGCACCACGGCAACGATATTGTTCGGAGCGACCTTGCGCTCGAGAAGAAAACGAATGGTTGCGCCGCCGAGCTTTCCGGACGCACCAGTGACTGCGATCAAGGACATGACGGTCTCTCCAGGAGATCTTGTTGGCCTTGCGAATGTACCCGGCGGCCTGCCCGCGGTACAGGAGCGGGTGGAGGTTCAGGCGGATCACGCAGCAGGCTGGATGTGCAGTACGTGCGACGGCGCAGGACGTGGTCTCACTGACAAATGAGCTTGCCGTCGCGCAACTCACAGCCATCCGGCGCCCCGTGCTTCTCCCAGTACGGCACCAATCGAAGGCGGGCGACGATGTTCTGAAAGCGCGGGTCGAGCCGGAAGGCGCGCATCTCCGGCAGCCAGAAGGCTGTCCAGGTTGGGCCGACCGCGCCGACGCGTGCCAAGCGGTCGAGCGTCGTGGTTGCGATAGCGAATGCGCGATCGATCGCACCGACCCTCACGTACCACCCCAACAGCGTCCAGGCCGCACCTTGCCCCATATGCTCCCCGCCATACCGGTTCAGCACCGCGTCGATCGCATCGATGGCAGCGTCACGTGTTGCGGTGTTTTCGATCGCGGCCGCGACTCTCGTCGCCGCCTCCGCGCCGCCAGCTTCCCGTACTGCGGCTGGCAGGCATGCCGACATGAACACAGCGGCCTCCGCAAGACGACCTGCGCGCGTGGCTGTGGCGGCATAGATCATCGCCATCGGCGGGTCATGTCGATCCAGCCCCAGCTCGGCTGCCGCGTCGGCATATCGCTGCGCCTCGGCATCGAACCCGAGCGCCCAATACACGCTGCCCACTACTCGCCAGGAATTGGGTGAGGCCGGAGCCAGCCGCTGGTATTCCCGGGCATAGCGAAGTGCCTCTCGCAGGTAGCCGACCGGGAGCAAGAAGCGCATCACGTAAGCGCCTGTCGCCAGCGCATCGGCGTCCGGCAGGGTCAGGCCCACGCGAAAGTGTGTTTCGGCTTCCGACCAGTTGCCGCGATCCGCGTGATACATGCCGAGTGCGGCATGCGCTTCGGCCAGGCTCGGATCGATGCTGAGAGCGTGGGCAGCCTCGTGCTCGGCGTCCGCCGGAGTGTTCTGCTGTGGAAAGTACGAAGCCAGCATCCACAATCTGAGATATGCCATCCGGGCGTACGCGCGCGCGAAGCTCGGATCGCGTCCGATGGCCTCCTGCAAGAGATCGAAGGCGTGGTGCATGTTCGGCGCGGTCGGAAAATGCAGCAGCGAAGACGCCTGCAGGTAACGCTGATACGCGCCGAGATCCTGCGTCGGCCGCGCTTGGGTGGCGGATGCCGCAAGCGGCAAACTCGGCTGCACGGCCTGCGCAATTGCCTGCGCGAGGTCATCCTGCAGTGCGAACAGGTCTTCGAACTTGCGGTCGTAGGTCTGCGACCAGCGGTGATATCCGGTCTGAGCGTCGACCAGCTGCGCGGTAACCCGCAGCCGCTCTCCGGCGCTGCGCACGCTGCCCTCGAGCACCGCCTCGACGCCCAGATCACTCGCGATCTGCCGCACGTCGATCTGGCGCCCCTTGTATGCGAACGACGATGTGCGCGAGGGCACTTTCAGACCGGCAATCCGGCACAGGACGTGGATCAATTCCTCGGCCAGGCCGTCGCTCAGGTACTCCTTGGACGGATCGCCCGTGAGGTTGGCGAACGGAACCACCGCGATCGAGGCGCGCGGGACGCAGAGCGCAGTAGACAGCATCGCAGAGTCGTCCGACGCAGGCGGCGGCGCGGCCAAGGGCGTCGGCTGGGTCGCTGGCAGCGTCCTTACTTCGGCCACGAACCGGTACCCTCGTCCCGGAACGGTGAGGATGAAGCGGTGCTCGCCCGGTACCTCTCCCAGCGCCCTGCGCAGCGTCGAGATGTTCTGGTTGAGATTGTTTTCCTCCACGACGACGTCCGGCCACACCGCCCTGATCAGCGTGCGCTTTTCGAGAAGTTCGCCGTGATGCTCCACCAGGTACAACAGAGTGTCGAACACCCGGGCCGTGAGCGCGATGGGCTCCCTCCCGGCATCGCTGTAAAGTTGCCGCTGCCCGGCATCGAGCCGGAAGCCACCAAATTCGTAGATCAACCGCGCTCGCGCTGGCATCTTGATCGCGCTTCGGAATGGCTCAAATGAATCTCACGCGCATGGTAAGTTCTAACGTAGCTTCGTGCGAGGGTGAGCTTTCTCTCGCGAGTGCGAACAGCCAGGTCGACTCCATACCACGACTCCGCCGCTATGCACGAGCGAAGTCCGGAATTCGAAAGCGCTTGCGATAGGCGGCTGGGCTGAGCCCGGTGGTGCGCTTGAAAAGTCGCCGAAAGAACGCCGCGTCTTCGTAGCCGACGCGCCAGCTGATGTCGTCGACCGACGCCTCGGTGCGCTCGAGGCGGCGCTTGGCATCCTCGATGCGCAGACGCTGAACGTAAGCGATCGGTGCAATGCCGGTCGCGTGGGTGAAACGCCGCTTGAAGGTCCGCTCGGCGAGCTTCGAGCGCCTGATCATCTGCTCCACCGGGCTGGCGACCGAGAAGTGCGCGGCGAGCCACTGCTGCGCGCCCTGGATGTCGGCGTCACCGTGATCGCTCTTGCCTTCAAAGATGATATAGGGCGTGAGCCCATCCTGGTGCCATTGCAAGGCGAACATGCGCGCGACTTCCTGCGCGGCGGTTGCGCCCGCGTAGCGTGCAATGAGATAGAGGACGAGGTCATGCCACGTCGTCGACGCGCCCGAGCTCACGAATTCTTCGCGCCGGCCGGAGATCACCAGGGTGCGCTCGGGATGAGTGCGGACATCGGGGTAGTTCGCCGTGAACGTGCGCGCATAGCCGAAGTGCACGGTCACGTCCTTGCCATCGAAGAGCCCGGTCTCCGCCAGCAGGAAAATTCCGGAGCACGCCGAGCAAAGCACTGCGCCGCCGTCGTGCATGCGGCGTAGCCACTCCACCAGTCGTGGATAGCGACTCTTCGCCCAACCGTCGCCTCGCAGCAGGATCGACGGAACGATCACGATGTCGGTCGCGTCGATGCTCGCGGCGGCGCGCTGCACGTCGATGGCCACGCCGCTCGCGAGGCCCAGGCGGCCGACGCTTTCGCCGACGATTTCGACTTGAAACGGCGGCCATGAGCCGGATCGCGCGCTCGAAATGCCCATGACGCGGAACGCATTCATCACATCGTAGATCCCGAACAACGTCGAGACCACGGCGTCGGGCACGGCCACGAGACTCACGTGGTGCGTGGTCATTCCGGCGTTGGTCGAACGTCTGGCCATGGCGAGTGATCCTCAGCCTTGCAGTGGCACGAATGAACCGGTCGGGGGCGCTTCCGGCTCTCCCGCAGCCCGGGCGGCGCTGCAACCATACGCGCCACGTTCCACTGGTTGAAGTTGCGAGGAGCAAAGGATCATGGACATGCAGGTAGTGAATCAACAGAAGCTCGAATCTTTCATCAACCGGGCAGTGGGCGATCTCGCGTCCGGTTACGCGGGCGTGATGATCAGCCTGGGCGGCAAGCTCGGGCTCTACAAGGCGATGGCCGGCGCCGGGCCGATCAGCGCGCGCGAGCTCGCAGCGGCCACCGGCTGCGCCGAACGTTACGTGCGCGAGTGGCTGAACTCGCAGGCGGCTGGCGGTTACGTCGCCTTTCACTCGGTGAGCGATACCTACGAGCTCTCGCCCGAGCAGGCGCTGGTGCTGGCCGATGAAGCCAGCCCGGTGTACATCCCCAACGCGTGGAACACGCCCGCCTCGATGTGGTTCGACGAGGACAAGGCGGTCCAGGCGTTTCGCACCGGGAAGGGCATCGCCTGGGGCGATCACGACGGGCGGCTCTTCTGTGGAGTTGCTGCCTTCTACCGCAACGCGTATCGCGCCAGCCTGTTGTCGGAGTGGCTCCCGGCGCTCGATGGAGTCGTCGGGCAGCTCGAGCGCGGCGTTGCGGTCGCTGATGTCGGCTGTGGCCATGGTCATTCCACGCGCCTGATGGCCGAGGCATTTCCGCGATCGCGCTTTTACGGCTTCGACCCGCATGGGCAGTCGATCGACGAAGCCAACCGCAGCGCGATCGACGCCGGCATCGGCCAGCGCCTCAGCTTCCAGGCCGCCCGCGCCGCCGACTACCCGGGCCGGGACTACGGACTCATCTGCTTCTTCGACGCGCTGCATGACCTCGGCGACCCGCTGGCCGCAGCCCGGCATGCCGCAAGAGTTCTGGCTCCCGGCGGCACCGTCATGCTGGTCGAACCCTTCGCCAACGATCGGGTCGAGGACAACATCTCGCCGGTCGCGCGGATCTACTACTCGGCGTCGACCATGATCTGCTGCGCTCACGCGATCTCGGAAGGCGGAAAGCTCGTCCTCGGTGCCCAGGCAGGTGAGGCGCGGCTTGCCGAAGTGTTCCGCAAGGCCGGGTTCACGCACTTCCGGCGCGCGGCCGAAACGCCTTTCAACCTGATCTTCGAGGTTCGTCGCTGACGGCGGATCTATCGAGCAGACGCTGCGGCCGGAGGTGGCGCAATCCGCCCCGGTCCGCAGCCGTTCCGACACCAGGGCGCGCCTCCGAAGGACGCTTGCGAGTCGATCGGGCGTGGCTGATAATTTCGACAATTATCGAAACATGGAATTGTAGCCAATGCGCCTCAACGAAGCTGTCGATGCGCTCGCCGCATTAGCCCATGAGCATCGCCTGAGCGTGTATCGCATGTTGGTTGAAGCCGGTCCCGAGGGCCTGAGCGCAGGCGCCATCGCCCAGCGCCTCGGGTTGCCGCCCTCGTCATTGACGTTTCACCTGCAGCATCTGCATCGCGCAGAACTCATCACCCAGGAGCGAAGCAGCCGACAGCTCATCTACGCCGCGGATTTCTCGGTCATGAATGAGTTGGTGGGATATCTGACTGAGAATTGTTGCGGTGGCTCCGCGTGCGCCCCTGCCGACTCCCCGAGTCGCGTCACGAGGAAAGCCCGCAGGTCGACCAGAGCAGCGTGAGGGATGCAATGAGCGCGGTCCGCATCAGTCGCCATCCGGCAAGGGAGGCAGCGGTCGCATTGCTCGAGGCTGCAGAGCTCCCGTGCGCCGACCTGACTGACGCGCACATGGAGCATTTTTTCTACTCCGGGCCGGCGCCGGCGCCGTTCGGGCTCGTTGGGCTGGAGTTCCACGGCGCGAACGCGCTGCTGCGTTCGCTCGTGGTGGCGCCGCCGCAGCGCTCGAGCGGCCTCGGAGCCGCGCTCGTTGCCCACGCGGAGGCGCACGCTCGCGCTCGCGGCGCACGCTCGATCTTCCTGTTGACGACGACCGCCGAAGCGTTTTTCAAGCGCAGGGGCTACGTCCTGGCAGCGCGTGAGGCTGCGCCAGAGGAAATCCGCGCCACACGCGAGTTCGCGGAGATCTGTCCGGCGAGCTCGGCGTTCCTCTGTAAGACGCTGTCTTGAAGGCGTAACCGCAAACACGCAGCTCGCAAGGACTTTGCTGCAGGAGCGGCTGGACGCGATCGGGGCCAGCCGTCGCGGCTGACGTGCTGCCGGGGCCCCGTGGGCAGGCACGACGCACGCTTCAGCAGCGACTCAGGCTGGCACATCGCACCGTGCGGTGATCCAATGGCCGCACAAGCTGTGAGGGGGCTTCCATGCAATACGCGCGACTCGGCGATACGGGCTTGATCGTCTCCAGGCTGGCCCTGGGCAGCATGACGTTCGGAACGATCAAGGAGGGCCCGTTCGCGTCGACGTTCAAGCTGGACCAGGCCGGTGCGAACGACGTCGTCGCGCGCGCGATCGACCGCGGGGTCAACTTCTTCAACTCCGCGGACGTGTACGCCGGCGGCGAATCCGAGCGGATGCTCGGCAAGGCGATTGGTCCGCGCCGCAAGGAGGTCGTCATCGCGACCAAGGTCGGCAATCGCATGGGGCCGGCGCTGGTCGAGACCGGACTTTCGCGCCGACACATTCTCGAGGCCGTTGAGGGGAGTCTCACGCGCCTTGGAACCGACTACATCGACGTCTACCTGGTTCACAAGGTCGACGCCCTGACGCCGATCGAGGAGACGATCGAGGCGCTCGAAGATATCGTGCGCCAGGGCAAGGTGCGCTACATCGGTTTTTCGAACTGGCCGGCGTGGCTCGCCGCGAAGGCGGTCGGCCTGCAGCGCGCTCGCGGCTGGAGTCCGTTCCGCGCCGCCGAGGTCTATTACTCGCTGGTGGGACGCGATCTCGAGCACGAGCTTGTGCCGTTCTGTGCTGATGCCGGAATCGGCGTGATGGTCTGGAGCCCGCTGGCGGGCGGCTTCCTGAGCGGCAAGTACACTCGTGCGAACCCAAAGGGCGATGCCGGTGCGCGCCTCGCGAGCTTCGAGTTCCTGCCCTATGACAAGGAGCGCGGCTACAACCTGATCGACCTGTTGCAGTCGATCGGCCGCAGGCACAAAGCCGTGCCCGCGCAGATCTCCCTCGCATGGTTGCTGACGCGGCCGGCGGTGAGCTCGCTCCTGGTCGGAGCGGCCAGCGTGAAGCAGCTCGATGACAACCTCGGGGCCGCTGACATCAAGCTCGATGCCGATGACCTGGCGCAGCTCGACGCGGCGACACGGCCGACGCCGATCTACCCCAACTGGTTCACCGCTCGAGTGGCCGACGGCAAGGCGCACGAGGCCCTGGGAATTTCGCTCGCCGCTCCGCCAGTGCGTTGAGCGCGGGGCTGCGCTACTTGGGCTGGCGGATCGCCGCGATGGTGCTGACCAGCACGTCGGCCGACAGGGGATGACCCAGGAAGCTTCGCAGCAGTTCCGAGGTGTCGAACTCTGCGCCGTACTTCAGCAGATTCTCCGAGAGCCATGGATACCACTTCGGGTTACCGGCATCGAACGCGCCGATGGCAGCGCGCGTACGCTCGCGCACTTCGGCAGTGATGATGGCGCCAATCGCGTAATTGATCATGTAACCCGGATTCGACCCGAGCTGACCGCGCACCGCCCACCAGGAGAGCTCCGGATGCGGCACGATACCGAGGTAGCGGCTCGTGATGTCGGTCCAGAGCGCGTTGGGATCCGTTTCCGGCGCGCGCAGCATCCGGATCTCGAACAGGCCCCACGCGACATCCAGCATCACGAGCGAATAGAGCTCGCGCAGGTTATCGGACCGCGACACTGAACGACCGAGATATTTCTGCTGCCACTTCGGTTCGAATACCGACCAGGAAGGCACGTCGGCGAACGCCTCGATGAACAGGGTGTCGCCCCAGAAATAGGCCGGTCGTGCGCGCACGGCGATGTAGTGCACGGCGTGCCCCGTTTCGTGCGTCAGCTCGTTCAACGTATAGAGGCCGCCGTGCTCATAGTTGGCCGAGATTCGCGAGATCGCCGGCCGCCACTGACCGTTGAGCTCGCGGCCGATGCGCACGGTGTCCGAGTAGGCAATCGGTGCTTTTCCGGGCCGCGGCCGGATGTCGAAGAGCACGCCGAGCTTGCCCGGATCCGCGCCGAGGTCCGCAAAGAACCGCTGATTGAGCTCGGCCGCCACCTCTAGCGACATCGACTGGTTGAGCACGCGGCTCGCGCGCGCGAGGTCGTGCCGGTAGTCCCAGGGCTCGATCGGCGCGGAATCAAGATTGCTCGCCTGCCAGACTTCGAGCAATTCGACCAGCCAGCGCTCGAGCGTCGGGACATCGGTGGCGAGCGCCTGCGCCGCCTCTGAAAGTGGCGATGGCTGGCTCTGAAAGGCGGTCGCCGCCATCGCGATCATGCGCCGATAAGGGCTCGTTCTTTGGTTCCTGCCGTTGACCGCCTCCCAGAGCGGGGCCATCGCGAAGAAGAGGGCCTTGCGCCTCGCTGGCTCCTCGATCTCCTGCAGCCGCTGCAGGGCGCCGCTCCGCGTGATGCGCTCGCCTTCGAAGACCAGGCGATTGCCGACCTGGTCGAAACACGCGTAGATCGTCGTCTGCAGCACATCGACGTCGGTCTGCGGCTGGGTGGCGTCCTCGCACCTTCTGTCTGGCGCCATCGACGCGCCTGGATCGGAGAGCTCGTCGAAGGTCGCGCTCATGTGCGAAACGACGCGAGTGTCCGCCGCTGAGAGCCTCGCGGCTTGCAGCGTCTTGAGCGAGGAGGTCAGTTGCGTGACGGCAGCGTCGCGCCGCTTCCGCCAGGTCGCACCGTCGCGCCCGTCGACCTCTTTGAGCAGCCCCGAGTCGATGGTCTCGACTGCGCTGTACGCGTCGAGGAAATCCGCGAAGACCTGCTCGGTGCGAAGGACTTGCTGGTCGCCAGCAACAGCGACTGTTTGCGACAGGAGCAGCAGTGCCGCGCACAGTGCCTGTGCCGCGCGCGAGCGGGACACGCGAGATCCCCGCGCTACTTGAACCGGCCGATCCAGACTTCGAAGGACTTCAGAAGCTGCAGGACGGCTTCCTTCGCACCGTCACTGATGAGCTTGCCCTGCTCGTTGAAGAGGCTCGCCGCACTGTGCAGGTAGACCTCCGGTCCCGGCACCGTCGGCGAATTGATGACGGACAGGGTGTGCCGCACCTGTTGATGCGAGGCCATCGCGCCAAGCGGGCCCGGCGAAATACTCATGACCGCAGTTGGCCTGCCGTTCCAGACGCTATGGCCCCACGGGCGTGTGCCGACGTCGATCGCATTCTTGAGCGCGCCAGGCATGCCGCGGTTGTATTCCGGTGTCACGATCAGCACTGCATCCGTGCCGCCCACCAGCTTCCTGAAAGCAGTCCATGCCGGAGGCGGGGAGTCGGTTTCCAGATCCTGGTTGTAGAGAGGCAGATCGCCGATGGGGACATCCACAAGGGACATCGTTGCCGGGGCGATTTCCTTGACCGCGTTCGCCAGCATGCGCGAATAGGCGCCCTTGCGCAGACTTCCGACGATGAGGCCGATCTTGTACGTCATTGTGGTCCCCGTTCCGAGTTGCCTATGGCAAGCTCGCGGACATTACTCCACAGGTACTATGGGTCAATAGTCTGCCGCTACGCAGTGGGCCTCGGAATTACCCATGTTCGTCATCGAGCTCATCTACAAGGTTGACCTCGCCCAGATCGATGCGCACATGGCTGTGCACATGAAGTTCCTGCGCCAGCACTACGCGGACGGCACCTTCCTGGTGTCGGGTCGAAAGATCCCCCGGGAGGGTGGGATCATCCTGGCAGTCGGGCAGAGCAGGAGCGCGATCGAGGACATCGCGCGGCGGGATCCCTTCGTCGAGCGCGGGCTCGCAGATTTCCGCGTCATCGAGTTTCGTGTCAGCCAGCGCGCGGATGATATCGAGGAGCGGATCGAGAAGTCGTAAGCTCGGCTGCGCCGTCGGCCCGCCGTCGTTCATCCTTGGGGTTCCTCGGAGCTACCAGACGTACTCGAC
>DATBIF010000401.1:0-6275 GCA_036557045.1 Steroidobacteraceae bacterium | reverse complement strand
CACCTACGGGCTCTCGATGGAGGAAGCCGGCCGCGCCAAGAAGGAAGGCGGCCTGCCGAGCAACTACCAGCCCGAGGTGCTCGATCCCTTCATCGACGACATGACCCAGCAGGTCAGCCGCTCGCTCCAGTTCTATCTCGCCTCCGGGAGCGGGCGCGAGCAACCCGAAAAGATCGTCGTCTGCGGCGGCTGCGCCAACATCGCCGGCGTCGACGACGTGATCGCCAGCCGTGTCGGTATTCCCGCGGAACGCGGCGATCCGCTCGGCCAGATGAAACTGTCCTCCCGCGCCAAGGCGCAGGCGGTCAAGAAGGACGCCACCGCGCTGCTCACTGCGTGTGGGCTCGCACTGCGGAGCTTCGACTGATGCCAAGAATCAACCTACTGCCCTGGCGCGCAGAAGAGCGCAAGAAAAAGCAGCGCGAGTTCGCCTTCGCCGCGATCGGAGCGGTCGTGGCTGCCGGCGCGGTTGCCCTGCTCCTGTCGCTCGTCATGGCGGGCCGCATCGAGGCGCAGAACGAGAAGAATCAGCTGCTCAAGGACGAGATCGCGAAGCTCGACAAGCAGATCACCGAGATCCTTGGCCTCGAGAACCAGAAGCAGCGCCTGATCGCGCGCATGGAGATCATCCAGAAGCTGCAGCGCTCGCGCCCGGAGGTCGTGCACCTCTTCGATCAGCTGGTAAAGACCCTTCCGGACGGCGTGTACCTGACATCGGTCAAGCAGAGCGAGAAGCGTCTCGAGCTGAAGGGCCTGGCCCAGTCGAGCACCCGCGTGTCGGCCTTCATGCGCAACATCGACGACTCGGAATGGCTGGACAAGCCCGAGCTCGAGGTGGTCGAGACCAAGAAGGATGCCGCTCTCGGCAGTGAGTTCACTCTGTTCGCGAACCAGGTTGGCGTGCAGCTGCCTGGCGAGGAGGAGCAGCAATGAGCCTTCTCGAAGACCTTCGTAACCTGGATCGTCGTGACGTCGGTCGCTGGCCCGCGCTGTTCCGCTGGGGCCTGATCGGCATCATCTTCGTGGTGGTGGCGCTGCTGGCGTCGTACTACTTCGTGTGGCAGAGCCAGCGCCCGGAGCTGCTGCGCGCGCAGCAGGAAGAGCAGGATCTGCGCCAGACGTTCGAGCAGAAGCAGCGCAAGGCAGCCAATTTTGATGCGTACAAGGAGCAGCTGCGGGACATGGAGCGCTCCTTCGGCGCCATGTTGCGTCAGCTTCCCGGCAAGACCGAGGTGCCAAGCCTGCTGGTCGACATCTCGCAGACGGGACTGGCGGCGGGTCTCGAAGAGAAACTGTTCCAGCCCTCGAACGAGGTTCGCAGGGACTTCTACGCGGAGCTGCCCATCAAGATCCGCCTGACGGGCAGTTATCACCAGCTCGGGAATTTCGTGAGCGGCATTGCGGCGCTGCCGCGCATCGTCACGTTGCACAACATCGAGATCAAGCCGCAGACCAAGGACTCCATCGACAACCTGGTGCTGGACGTCACCGCCAAGACCTATCGCTACCTCGAAGAAGACGAGGACAAGGGCGATGCCGCGAAGGGCAAGCCCGGCGCCAAGCCCGCAGGCGCCAAGCCAGCGGCTGCCAAGCCCGCAGGCAGCAATACATGAGTGCGGCAGGACGCGTGAGAGAGAACGGCATGCGCGACTTGTTCAACAAGACGGTAATCGCTGCTCTGGCCGTGACCGGCGCAGCGCTGCTCGGGGGCTGCTCCAGCGGTCAGTCGGATCTGCAGCAGTGGATCGCCGAAGTGAAGCAGCGCCCGGGCGGGCGCATCGAGCCGCTGCCCGAGGTGAAGCCGTACGAGACCTATACGTACTCCGACGCCGATCTACGCTCACCGTTCGCACCCGCGGCACCCGCCTCTGCGAACAGCGGAGTGCGGCCGGATACCAAGCGCAACCGCGAGTTCCTCGAACAGTTCTCGCTCGATACCTTGAAGATGGTGGGTACTCTGAAGCTCGAGGGCCGGCAGTTCGGCCTCGTGCAGACCAAAGACGGCCTCGTGCATCGCGTTCTGCCCGGCCAGTACGTGGGCCAGAACGACGGCAAGATCGTTGGGATCTCCGATGCCAAGATTTCGTTAGTCGAGATCGTTCCGGACGGCATGGGCGGCTACATGGAGCGGCCGGCTGCCCTGGGCCTGAAAGACTGATCTGTAAGGGAGCGTCAAAATGAGTGGGATGAATCGGCTTTGGCTCGCTCTGGGGGCCGGTATTCGCAGCGTCCTAGGCGCCGCCCTGGTGGCAGCGTTGTCGGCTGCGGCCGTGCTGCCGGGCCTCGCGGCGGCGCAGCCCAGCGCGCCCCTGAAGCTGGAGGCGGTCGACGTGCAGACGTTGCCCGGGCACCAGTTGCAGCTGCGCCTGCGCCTCAATGGGCCGGCACCAGAGCCTCTCAGTTTCACCATCGACAAGCCGGCGCGCATCGCGCTCGACCTGCCCAACACCGGTCTCGCGCTCCAGAACCGGCGTATCGACGTCAAGTCGGGCGGCGTGGACACGATCCTGGCGGCAGAGGCCGGCGGACGCACGCGCCTGGTGCTGAATCTCGATCAGCTGATGCCCTACCAGACGCGCGTCGACGGCAACAACATCCTGGTGATGATCGGCGGCTCACAGCAGAACGCTGCGGCTGCACCCGCGGCCGCGACCGGCGGCGGCGCTGTGGCGGCGGGCGGCTCCGCGCGCAGCACTTCGATGGCTGCCGGTGGCCCGCGCAGTATCCGCGGCATCGACTTCCGGCGCGGACCGGATGGCTCCGGCCGCGTCATCGTGGACCTGAGCGACCCGCATACCCCCGTGAACCTGCGGCAGCAGGGCACGCAGATCGTGGTCGATTTTGCGGGCGCTTCGCTCCCCGCGGATCTCATGAAGCGCTTCGATGTCACCGACTTCGCCACGCCGGTGCAGAACGTCGACGCGCTGAAGGTCAACGACAGCTCGCGCCTGGTCATTTCCGCGACCGGTGACTTCGAGCAGCTCGCGTACCAGACGGACAACCAGTACACGGTCGAGATCAAGCCAGCGGTCCGCAGTGCGGCCGCGGCCGAAGAGAAGAAGGAATACACCGGCGAACGCCTGACGCTGAACTTCCAGGACATCGAGACGCGCGCCGTGCTGCAGTTGCTGGCCGATACCAGCGGCCAGAACATCGTGGTCAGCGACTCGGTGCAGGGCAATGTCACGCTGCGCCTGCAGAACGTGCCCTGGGACCAGGCGCTCGACATCGTCCTGCGCACCAAGGGTCTCGACAAGCGTCGCGAAGGCAACGTCATCATCGTCGCGCCGACCGAAGAGCTGGCGGCGCGCGAGAAGGCACAGCTCGCGGCTCGCAAGGATCTGCAGGAACTGTCGCCGCTCCGTACCGAGTACGTGCAGGTCAACTATGCGAAGGCCGCGGACCTCGCCGGCCTGATCAAGGCCAACAGCGGCAACAACTCGCTGCTGTCGGCGCGCGGCAGTGTCACGATCGACGAGCGCACCAATACGCTCCTGGTGCAGGACACGGCCGAGCGCCTGCAGGACATCCGCCGCTTGGTTTCGACGCTGGACATTCCGATCCGGCAGGTGCTGATCGAAGCGCGCATCGTCATCGCGAACGATGACTTCTCGCGCAACCTCGGTGTGCGCTTCGGCGCCACCGCGATCGGTGACCAGCAGAGCCTGGGCTTCGGTGGCACGAACTCGGCCGGTGTCGTCTCCAGCAGCGGCGTCGGCCGGGAAGACGACCAGATCATCCTGCAGCCGAACAACAACAACGCCCCGGGCGGTACGCCGCCGTCGGTGAGCCTGCCAGCCGTCAACGACCGCTACATGGTGAACCTGCCGGTCGCCAACCCGGCCGGACGCGTCGCGTTGACGCTGCTCGACTCCGACTTCATCGTCGATCTCGAGCTCTCCGCCGCACAGGCCGAAGGTCGCGGCGAGATCGTGTCGGCGCCGCGCGTGGTGACTGCCAACCAGCGCGAAGCGGTCATCGAGCAGGGTACGGAAATTCCGTACCAGGAGTCTGCCTCCAGCGGTGCGACCACGATTCAGTTCAAGAAGGCGGTGCTGTCGCTGCGCGTCACGCCGCAGATCACGCCTGACAACCGGATCATCATGGACCTGACGGTGAGCAAGGACAGCGTCGGGCAGGTGATCGTGACCTCGGCGGGCGTGAACGTGCCGTCGATCGACACGCGCGAGATCGTCACGCAGGTGCTGGTCAACGATGGCCAGACGGTGGTGCTCGGCGGCATCATGGAGACCGAGTTCCGCGAGACCGAGACCAAGGTGCCCTGGCTGGGCGACATCCCGGGTCTTGGCATACTCTTCAAGAACAAGAGCAAGACCAACAACAAGGATGAGTTGTTGATCTTCATTACGCCGCGGATCCTGCGCGAGGGCGCGAATCTGTACTGACGCCCGCGGGCGTTGGCAGTCGAGTGACTACGCGGCCGCTGCAAAGCGGCCGCGTGCTTTTGGATGCTCACGAAACGCAACATCTTTCTGATCGGCCCGATGGGCTCGGGGAAGACCGCCGTCGGGCGGCACCTGTCGCGGGCCCTCAGGTTCCCGTTCCACGACAGTGACACGGAGATCGAACGTCGCACGGGGGTCGATATCGCCTTCATCTTCGAGAAGGAGGGTGAGAGCGGGTTTCGCGTGCGCGAGCACGAGGTCATCGAGCAGCTGACGCTCCTCGAGCCGATCGTCCTCGCCACCGGGGGCGGGGCCGTCCTGCGACCGGACAATCGCGAGGCGCTCGCCGAGCGTGGGTGCGTGGTGTACCTGCAGACCTCGGTGCGCCAGCAGCTCGATCGCACTCGCCAGGGCCGTCATCGCCCGCTGCTGATGACGGGCGATCCGCAGGCGCGTCTGGCCGAGCTCATGGAGCAACGGGCGCACCTCTATTCTGAGATCGCCGATATCACCGTCTCGACCGATGGCCGCCGCGTGCAGGCCGTGGCGGAGGACGTACAGAAGCTCCTGAGCGAACGTCCGGCGCCCACCTAGTTGCCCTAGAAAGGCGCCGCCTCGCACGGCGGACCCGTGCAACCCGCGCAGAACGTCCCCGGCCCGCTCCTGCGCCGTGTGTGCAAACGCATTTATACTGCGCGCCGCGAGCACCGCCGCCCGGCGGCGCCGCTCTCCGGATCCCAGGCGGGCCCGTGCAACACCTCAGCATCGACCTTGGAACGCGCAGCTACCCGATCCTCATCGGCGCCGGCCTGCTGGCGGATCGCGCGCTGCTCGAACGCCTGTTGCCGCAGCGGAACCTGCTCGTGGTCACCAACGCGACGGTCGCGAAGCTGCACCTGCAGGCGCTCCTGCGCGGCCTCGGGGAGCGCAACGTCGCGACTCACAGCATTCCTGACGGCGAGCAGTTCAAGAACCTCGACACGCTCAACGCGATCTTCGATGCCCTCGTCCGGGCCAGGCTGCATCGGGACGCCGCCATCGTCGCGCTCGGCGGTGGAGTGGTCGGCGATGTCGCGGGCTTCGCGGCCGCGATCTATCAGCGCGGCATTGCACACCTGCAAGTGCCGACAACGCTCCTGGCGCAGGTCGATTCAGCGGTGGGCGGCAAGACCGGAGTGAATCATCGGGCCGGCAAGAACCTGATCGGCGCATTTCACCAGCCGTGCGGCGTGCTCGCGGATATCACGACACTTCGCACCCTTCCCGAGCGCGAACTGCGTGCCGGACTCGCCGAGGTCATCAAGTACGGCCTGCTCGCGGATGTTCGGTTCCTGGAGTGGCTGGAGGGCTCGCTCGAACGGTTGCTCGCCTGCGAGGAGGCGGCTCTCGAGTTCGCCGTGCAGCGCTCCTGCGAGATCAAGGCACGCATCGTCGCAACCGACGAGCGCGAACAGGGGCAGCGGGCGCTGCTCAACCTGGGCCACACGTTCGGGCACGCCATCGAATCGGCTACCGGGTATCACGATTGGCTGCATGGTGAAGCCGTGAGCGTAGGGCTCCTGATGGCTGCGCGCCTCTCGGCGCGGCTCGGCTGGCTGGGCGATGCGGACGTGGAGCGGGTGAGAGCTTTGCTGCAGAGAGCGAGCCTCCCCACGTCAGCCCCGCAGGTGGGCGCGGCGCGCGCGCTGGAATTCATGGCGATGGACAAGAAGGTGCAGGACGGGAAGGTGCGACTCATCCTGCTGCCGCGCCTCGGCGAGGCGCGCGTCAGCTCCGATTACGATGCCGGGAAGCTGCGCGCGACATTGCAGGAGTTCCTGGGCCCGTGACCGACACCAATCGCGAGGATGATGCCGGGCTCGCACCGTA
>DATBIF010000400.1:0-3630 GCA_036557045.1 Steroidobacteraceae bacterium | reverse complement strand
GCTCAGTTTTGAATATCTGCTGACGCCGAACGGTCTCGAGAAGGGCCGGCGTCTCGTTATCGGCGATGACGGGCGCATCACCGGCATCGAAGCTGTCGGGGAAGGCCCATGGGACGGCCGCCTGGCACTGCCCGGCATGCCCAACGCACACAGCCACGCGTTCCAGCGCGCGCTCGTGGGATTTCCGGAAACACGCGCGACCGATTCCTTCTGGAGCTGGCGCGAGGCCATGTACGCGGTCGCCAATGCACTCGAGCCCGAGGACCTGCAGGTCGTCGCCGCGCGCACCTTCACCGAGATGTTGAGCGCCGGGTTCACGTCGGTCGCCGAATTCCACTACCTGCACCATGCGCGCGACGGCTCGAAGACCCTCGACATGGCGCTGGCGGTGCGTGCCGCGGCGCGCGAGGCCGGCATTCGCATGACCTTGCTGCCGGTGCTGTATCAGCGCGGCGGGTTCAATCGTCCGCCGGCGCCCGAGCAACGGCGTTTCATCCACGAATCGCTGGAGGAGTTCGGTCGCCTGCTGGAGCAACTGCGAGGCGAACCCTGCGGCGTCGCGCCTCACTCGCTGCGCGCGGTGCCTGCGGAGGTGCTGCCGGCCCTCGTCACACTGACCGATGAAGTACTGAGCCCGCGCGCGCCGCTGCACATTCACGTGAGCGAGCAGATGCGCGAAGTCAACGAGTGTCGTGCGCTCTACGGGCGGCCGCCGATTCAATGCCTCGATGACGCTGTGACGCTCGATGAGCGCTGGAGCCTGGTGCACGCAACGCATGCGGAACCCGCGGAGATCGAGCTGCTGCAGGCGCGCCGCGCCAATCTCGTCCTGTGCCCGTTGACGGAGGCTTACCTGGGAGACGGGCTCTTCGCGCTGCCGGAGTTCGTGGCACGGGGCGGCACGTTCGCGATCGGCTCGGACAGCAATGCGCGCATCGATGCGGTGGAGGAGTTGCGACTCGCCGAGTACGGCCAGCGTCTGGCCACGCGCCGACGCGGTGTCCTCAGCGGCACGCTCGGGCTCGGGTTACCGTTATGGCGCGAGACAGCCGAAACGGGCGGCCGTGCGCTCGCGCAGCCGGTCGGGCGGATCGCGGCAGGCGCTTATGCCGACCTCGCCGTCCTCGACCTCGAGGATCCACTGTTCGCGGGTGTTGCACCCGAGCAGGTCCTCGATGGCTGGCTCACCAGCGGGAGCGCAGCGCAGATCGCGGCGGTGTACGTCGGCGGCGAACGCCGCATCGAGCGCGGCGAACCCGTGCGTGCCGTCGACTGGAGCCGGTTTGCGAGCAGCATGCAGCGCCTGCACGCAGCGATCCGGCCCTGACGCAAAAAGGGGTCCTGTCATGAACGAAGCACCGCCCGTCTCGCGCTACCTGCCCGCCCGCCGGGAGGAGATTGCGCTCCTCACCAGCATTCCACACACCGGGACTTTCGTGCCGAGCGCCATCGCGCGCCAGTTTGCGAGCCCGTCGGTCAGCGCCGAGACCATGACCGACTGGCACTTGCACGAGCTCTATGCGTTTCTCCCGGATCTCGGCATCGACGTGATCCACGCGACGCATCACCGTTTCGTGGTGGATCTCAATCGACCCGCGGATTCGAGGCCGCTGTACCCGGGGCGCTTCGAGACGACGCTGGTCCCCACCGAGACGTTCCAGGGCGAGCCCATCTGGCGCTCGGCGCCGACGCCGCGTGAAGTGGCCGAGCGCGTGGAGCAGTATCATCGTCCGTATCACGCAACGCTCGAAAAACGTCTGCGCGAAAAGGTGGCGCAGTTCGGCCGCTGCTATCTCGTCGACCTGCATAGTGTTGAGTCGCGCGCCAGCCGCCTGCATGGCGAACTGCACGAGGATGTGTTCCTCGGCGATCGCGACGGCACGACCTGCGATGCGATGCTCACCAACCTGGTGCGCGACCTGTTTCGCGGCGAAGGACTCAAAGTCAGCGTCAACCAGCCCTACAAGGGCGGTTTCATCACCGCGCACTACTGCTCGGTCGAGCGCGTGCAGACGCTGCAGATCGAGATGTGCCAGCGGCTCTACATGCGCGAAGGGTTGCCCGCGGGCGCACCGGGCCAGCCGCTGTTTCGCGATTTTCAGCGCCGGCTGGAGCGCATCTTTGCGGCCATCGCGGACGCCGTGCGCGCGCCGCAGCTCAAGTGTTGAGCGGCTTGTAACGGATCCGGTGCGGCTGATCGGCGTCGGTGCCGCGCCGGCGATGGAAGTCCTCGACGTATTCGGCGTAGTTTCCTTCGAACCACACGACTTCGGAATTACCCTCGAAGGCGAGGATGTGCGTGGCGATGCGATCGAGGAACCAGCGATCGTGCGAGATGACGACCGCGCAGCCGGGGAAGGCGAGCAGCGCGTCTTCGAGCGCGCGCAGCGTTTCGACGTCGAGATCGTTGGTGGGCTCGTCGAGCAGCAGGACGTTGCCCCCGTTGCGCAACACCTTGGCAAGATGCACGCGGTTGCGCTCGCCGCCCGAGAGCTCACCGATCAGTTGCTGCTGCTGGACGCCACGGAAGTTGAAGCGCCCGACGTAGCCGCGCGAAGGCGTCTCGTAGTTGCCGACCCGAATCAGGTCCTGCCCTTCCGAGATCTCCGTCCACACGCTGTTGGCGTCGTTCAAGGACTGGCGTGACTGGTCGACGTAGGCGAGCTTCACCGTGGGTCCAAGGCGGATCTCGCCGGCGTCGGGCTTCTCGACGCCCGTGAGCATCCGGAACAAGGTGGTCTTGCCCGCGCCGTTCGGGCCGATGATGCCCACGATGCCGCCCGCCGGCAGGCGGAAGCTCAGGTCATCGATCAGCAGGCGGTCGCCGAAGCCCTTGCGCAGGTTGTTCACCTCGACGACCAGCTCACCGAGGCGTGGGCCGGGCGGGATATAGATCTCGTTGGTCTCGTTGCGCTTCTGGAATTCCTGCGAGGCGAGTTCTTCGTAGCGTTGCACGCGCGCCTTGCTCTTGGCCTGGCGCGCCTTGGGATTGGCGCGCACCCACTCGAGCTCACGCTGCAGGGATTTGCGCAACGCTTCCTGCTGCCTCTCCTCCTGCTGCAGGCGCGCGTCCTTCTGCTCGAGCCACGAGGAGTAGTTGCCCTCCCACGGAATGCCATAGCCGCGGTCCAGTTCGAGGATCCAGCCGGCGACGTTGTCGAGGAAATAACGATCGTGCGTCACCGCGATGACGGTGCTCGGGTACTCCTCCAGAAAGCGCTCGAGCCACGCCACCGACTCGGCATCGAGGTGGTTGGTGGGCTCATCGAGCAGCAGCATGTCGGGTTGCGACAGAAGCAGCCGGCACAACGCCACGCGGCGCCGCTCGCCGCCGGACAGTGTGTCGACCTTGGCGTCCCAAGGCGGCAGGCGCAGCGCGTCGGCGGCGATCTCGAGCTTGCGCTCGAGCTCCCAGCCCTGCACGGCGTCGATCGCGTCCTGGAGCTTCGCCTGCTCGTCGAGGAGCTTCTGCATCTCATCGTCCGACACGGGCTCGGCGAACTTGTCGCTGATCGCATTGAAACGGTCGATCAGTTTCTGCGTCTCGCCGACGCCCTCGGTGACGATCGAGCGCACATCCTTCGTCGCATCGAGCTGCGGCTCCTGCGGCAGGTAGCCGATCTTGATCCC
>DATBIF010000399.1:0-2066 GCA_036557045.1 Steroidobacteraceae bacterium | reverse complement strand
GTCGCCGCTTCGGGCAGCTCGATGTGACGCAAGGCGCGCTGCTCGAATCCGGCCTGGGACAGCGCATCAAGGCAGCGCCGCGCATGTGCCGGCCCGACACCGTCCAGGAGCTGCAGCACGCGAAAGCCCGCGATCTCGTTGCGTGGATTGTCGGCCCAGCGCAGGACCGAGAGCAGGTCCTTCACGTGCGCAGCCTCGAGGAACTTGAGCCCGCCATATTTCACGAACGGGATGTTGTGACGCGTGAGCTCGATCTCGAGCAGGTCGCTGTCGCTGGAGCTGCGGAAGAGAACGGCTTGCCGGCGCAACATCAGCCCGGCCTCGCGATTCGCGAGGATCCGTGCGACTACATGCTCCGCCTGCTGGCGCAGATCCGCCACGCTGATGAGCGCCGGGCGCTCGCCGCCTCCGCGCTCAGCCAGCAACACCTTGCGATGCTGACGTGAGGCTTCCCCGATCAGTGCATTGGCGGCATCGAGAATCGGCTGCGTGGAGCGGTAATTGCGCTCGAGGGTCACCGTCGCCGCCTGTGTCGCGAAGGCTGACGGGAACTGCAGGATGTTCTCCACCGTCGCCGCGCGGAAGGAATAGATCGCCTGTGCGTCATCGCCCACGACCGCAAGCCCCGCCCCATCGGGCCGCATGTGCAACAGGATCTCGGCCTGCAGCGTGTTGGTGTCCTGGTACTCGTCGACCAGCACGTGATCGAACTCATCGCTCACTGCGCGCGCGAGCGCCGCATCGCTCATCAGGATGTGCCAGTAGAGCAGCAGATCGTCGTAGTCGAGCAGGTGATGCGCCTGCTTGCGCACGACGTACTCCCGATAGAGCCCGGTGAGCTCTGCGTGCCAGTCGAGACACCAGGGGAACTGCTCCTGGAGTGTCGCGTCGAGCTCGCACCGGGTATTCACGCGATGCGAATAGATCGCGAGGCACGTGTCCTTGCGCGGAAAGCGCCTGGGCTGCGCCGAGAGCCCGCGCTCATGCCGCACGACATCCATGAGGTCGGCCGCGTCGCCACGATCCAGCACCGTGAAGCCCGGATCGAGCCCGAGATTGCGCGCGTAGTGGCGCAACAGCCGGTTCGCAATCGAATGAAACGTGCCGGCCCAGCGCAGCTGAGATGCCGCATTGGCTGTGCCGCGCTCGCGCAGGGACGCATCGACGATCCGCTGCGCCCGTCGCGTCATCTCCTGCGCGGCGCGTCGCGTGAAGGTCAGGAGCAGGATGCGATCGGTATCGACGCCGGCGAGCACGAGCCAGGCGACACGATGGGCGAGCGTGTTGGTCTTGCCGGTCCCGGCGCCGGCGATGACGAGGAGCGGCCCCGCGTGCCAGCCCCTGGAACCGGCGCGCGGCTCGCCGTATTCGACGGCGCGCCGCTGCATCTCGTTGAGACGGTCGAAACTGTTCGGACGACTCTGCATGCTTCACGGCCGCGACCGGGACGCCGCACTGTACTGCGGACCTGTATGTTTATCCAGATGACCGCTGCCGCGCGCATTGGCACGATGCGGCCACTTCCCGGGAAGCAAGGCAGAACCCAGATGGAAAAAGACTTCAACGCTGTCGGGCTCCTGGTGCGCTTCCTGATGGCGCTCGGACTGGTGCTGATCACGTTCAACCCGACCCAGTTCTCCTACCTGCACTGGTTCGTGACGGACTTTCCGGCCGTGACGCCTGTCAAGGTGGTCGTCGGTCTCGGGCTCCTCATCGCCTGGATCATCTTCGTGCGCGCGACGCTGGCTTCGATCGGCATCGTGGGCGTCGTGATGATTGCGATCTTCTTCGCCGCGATCATCTGGCTGCTGGTCTCGTGGGGCTGGCTCGACCTGCACAATACCGGCGCGGTGTCCTGGATCCTGCTGATCATCGTGTCGTTGGTGCTGACCGCCGGCCTCTCCTGGGCGCACATCCGCCGCCGACTCTCGGGCCAGGCCACCGTCGACGAAGTCGAAGAGCGCTGAGCACTCGCTCTCACGCATGACGATCAAGCAGCGCACGGTGTTCCGCGGGCGGGTCGTGACCGTGAATGTCGAGACGGTGCGACTGCCGAACGGCGTCAC
>DATBIF010000398.1:0-5984 GCA_036557045.1 Steroidobacteraceae bacterium | reverse complement strand
TTGCCGTTCGTCGATTTTGCGCCGCTGCACTTCATCTCCGCACGCCACGGCAGTGGAGTCGGGGAGCTGATGCGCTCCGTGCACGAGGCATACCGCGCTTCGATGCGCGAGATGGCGACGCCTGAACTCACGCGCACGCTCGAGGGAGCGATCGAGGCGCACCCACCGCCATTGGTGCGCGGCCGGCGCATCAAGTTGCGTTACGCCCACCAGGGCGGGCGTAATCCGCCCGTGATCGTGATTCACGGCAACCAGACCGAGCGTGTGCCGGAGGCATACCGCCGCTATCTCGTGAATGTCTATCGCAGGACTTACGGCCTGCAGGGCACGCCGGTGCGGATAGAATTTCGCTCCGAGGAGAATCCGTACGCGGGCCGACGCAACGTGCTCACGCCACGGCAACGGCGCAAACGCAAACGAATCGTGCGAAAGTAGTGACGCATGAGCGCGCGCCGCATCGCCACGCTGAGCCAGCCTTTCCCCATGCGCCTGGGCGGGTCTTTGCCGGGCGTCCAGATTGCCTATGAGACCTGGGGCGAGCTCAACGCCGCGAAGGACAACGCGCTGCTGATCTTCACTGGCCTCTCGCCCTCGGCGCACGCGGCGTCCGCGCCGGAGGATCCCGCGCCGGGCTGGTGGGAAGACATGGTCGGCCCCGGCCGGCCGCTCGACACCCGCCGCTGGTTCGTGATCTGCGTCAATTCGCTCGGCAGCTGCTTCGGCTCGACCGGCCCCGCCTCGATCAATGCAGCGACCGGTGAGCCCTATCGGCTCAGTTTCCCGGTGCTGACCGTGGAGGACATCGCGCGCGGTGGCTACGTGGTGCTCGGTGCCATCGGCCTCAAGTCGATCGCCGGCGTGGTCGGACCCTCGCTCGGCGGCATGAGCGCGCATGCGTTCTGCGCGATGTTCCCCGGCGTCGCGCGCAGCCTGATCTCGATTTCGGCGGCGGCACGCTCCACGCCGTTCGCGATCGCCTTGCGCTCGCTGCAGCGAGAGATGATTCGCCGTGACCCCGCGTGGGCCGAAGGACAGTTTCTTCCGGGTGCAGGTCCGATCACGGGCATGCGTCTTGCCCGCAAGCTCGGCATGATCACGTACCGGTCCGCGCAGGAGTGGCAGCAGCGCTTCGGCCGCGAGCGCATGGCCGCGGAACGCAAGAGCGGCGACCCGTTCGGCATCGATTTCGAGATCGAGGCCTATTTGGAGGCGGTCGCCAACAAGTTCGTGGGCCAGTTCGACGCCAACTGCTACCTCTATATCTCGCGCGCCATGGACCTGTTCGACCTGTCGGAGCACGGCGGTTCTGTGGCCGCCGCGCTCAGGCGCAGCGCCTTGCAGCGCGCCCTCGTGATCGGTGTCGAGACCGATCTCCTGTTTCCGCTATGGAGCCAGCGCGAGATCGCCGAAGGGCTCACCCAGGTCGGTGTTCCGACCGAATTCAAGCCGCTGTCATCCATTCAGGGACACGATTCGTTCCTGGTCGACATGGAGCGCTTCCGGCCGGCGATCGGCGAGTTCCTCGCGAAGTTGTGAACCGCGAGTGCCCGGGCGGCGGCGGGCTGGTAAACTTCGCTCCAGGTAGTCCCATGTCGTTCGCCGGCGCACAACCCCTCGTCTCACTGGTCGATGAAGCCGTCGCTCACCACGACGTCGAGCAGATCGTCGACCATCTGCGCACCGGCCTGTGCGAGTTGATCCGCGCCCAGAGCGTGAAGCTCCCCGAGGAATTCCATCGCACCTGCGCGGACCACTACGCGCGTCGCCTGATTCATCGCGACGACGTACGCGGTTATTCCGTGGTGGCGATGACCTGGGCGGCGGGGCAGGCCACGCCGCTCCACGATCATGGCGGCATGTGGTGTGTGGAGGGCGTGTGGGACGGCAGCATCGACGTGCAGCAATATGAACTCATCGAGCAGCAGGGCGACCGTTACCGCTTCGAGAAGCGCAATTCCTTCCAGGCGGGGACCGGCAGTGCCGGCTGCCTGATTCCCCCGCACGAATACCATCGCATCGCGAATCGCGGCACCGACACCGCGATCTCGATCCACATCTACGGCGGCGACATGAATCACTGCGCGGTGTTCGAGCCCGCCGGCGGCGACTGGTTCGTGCGCCGCGAGAAGTCGCTGGGGCTCGACCTGTAGCCCTACTTCTCCCCGGCGGGCTCGGGGGCGAGGAACAGCGCGGGATCCACGAAAGCGCGATTGAGGCTCACGCCCCAATGCAGGTGCGGCCCGGTCACGCGGCCGGTCGCGCCCACCTTCCCGAGCACATCGCCGGTCGCCACCTTCTGACCGACCTGCACGTCGATCTCGCTCATGTGGCAGTACATCGTGATCAGGCCTTCGCCGTGATCGATGAACACGGTATTGCCGTTGAAGAAATATTCGCCGGTATTGACGATCGTTCCCGGGGCCGGCGCGCGAATCGGTGTGCCGGTGCTGGCAGCGATGTCCATGCCGCTGTGCGGGCTACGTGATTCATTGTTGAACACGCGCCTCAAGCCAAAAGAGCTCGAGCGCGGCCCTGCGACCGGAGCCACGAGCCGCAGGCTCGCTGGCACGGGATCACTCCAGGTCAGGAGTGCGGCATCGATGTGCACACGCTCCTTCGCCACACGCTCCAGGTCCTCAGGGGACAGGTTCACTTGCGCGGGCGGCACCTTGAGCTTCTGTACGGCGTACTGCTTCTTGCCGACCGTGAACGACGCATGACGCAGTTCTGCGCCCCGCTGCTCGATACGCACCGTTTGCTTGCCAGGCTTGGTCGACAGCGGAATGCCCACGATGGCGCGCCAGCGATCGCGGTCCGCGAGCACCATCACCCGGTGCTCGTCGTAGCGCACGTCGGGCGCGGGGTTCGCGGTCGTGCCGACGTCCAGGATCACGATGCCGCCCGGCACCGCCTCGACCTCGGGGAGCTCGGGTTGCGCCGTTGCAGTCGTGGCGGCGAGCACTTCGAGCAGAGCAATACAGGCGATCGGCGGGTTGGCGATGCGCCTCATTCGCTCACGTCCTTGACGCGCGCGCGAAGGCGACCCTTCGACAAGCGCGCCTCGATCTCCTCGTCCGGGCGCACCTCGGTCGCCGACCGCAGCACTGCTCCATCGGAAGCACGCGTGACGATCGCGTAGCCGCGATCGAGCGTCGCCAGGGGACTGACGGCATGCAGGGCGCGCATCGCCAGTTCCACCCGCCGCTGTGCCGCGCCGACGCGTGTCTCCGCAACGCGGCACAGGCGCGCGCGCAGCTCGGCGCGCCGGCTCGAAAGCTCGCGGATGCGCGCCAGCGGCGCATGCCTCGAGAGCTGCAGGCGCGCGCCATGCAGGCGGGCGCCGGAGCGCTCCAGCGCGCGGCGGGCGCAAAGCGCGAGGCGCTGCTCGAGGTCATCGAGCCGCTGCGCCTGGTGCATCAGGCGCACACCCGGGTGCGCCTGACGGAGGCGTCCGAGGAGCCATCCCTGCGACGTCGAGCAGCGCGTGAGCGTCCGATTCATCGCACCGATCGATCGGCGCAGCATCGCGTCGAGCAGCGTGAGCCAATCCTGGCGGTTGGGTACCACCAGTTCGGCGGCACCCGAAGGCGTCGGCGCACGCACATCGGCCACGAAATCGGCAATGGTGAAATCGACTTCGTGCCCGATGCCGGTGACGACCGGCACGCGGCACTCGGCGAGCGCACGCGCGAGCGCTTCGTCGTTGAAGGCGCGCAGGTCCTCGAGCGATCCGCCGCCGCGCGCGAGAATCAGCACATCGCACTCGGCCCGGGCAGAGGCGTAGCGGATCGCGGTCGCGATGCGCCGCGCGACGCCCTCACCCTGGACCGGGACCGGATAGATCAGGACCGGAATCGCAGGGAATCTCCGCCGCAATATGTTGAGGATGTCGCGGAGCGCGGCGCCGGTCGATGAGGTGATGACCCCGATACGACGCGGCAGAGCGGGCAGGGGACGCTTACGACCTGTTTCGAACAGGCCCTCGGCCTGGAGCTTCGCCTTGAGCAGCTCGAACTGCCGGCGCAACTCGCCTTCGCCTGCTTCCTCGAGATGGTCGACGACGAGCTGGTACTCGCCCTTGGCCTCATACAGCGTCACCCGTGCGCGCGCAAGCACCAGCAGGCCGTCGCGCGGCTCGCACTTCGAATAGATCGCCCGCTGACGAAACATCGCGCAGCGCACGTGCGCGCCCGAGTCCTTGAGCGAAAAGTACCAGTGTCCCGACTTGGGTGCGGAGAAGTTGGAGATCTCACCCTGGATCCAGAGGGGCGGCATACCCTGTTCGAGCAGCACGCGAGCCTCGCGGTTCAGGCGTGAGACCGTGTACACGTCACGAATCGGTACCAGGTTCAGTTGCATAACTTGTTGCATAACTCAATCGCGATCGGGCGAGTTATGCAACAAGTTATGCAACCGTACCTGGTACCCCGTTTACCCGGGCCGGGCGCGCGCGTACAATCGCGCCCTTTACTCGCGGGGCGGAGCCCCCCGGGGGACCCAGGCAGAGGTCGATGCGTATCCTGGAAGAAGCCCTCACTTTCGATGACGTCCTCCTGGTGCCGGCGTATTCGGAAGTCCTGCCTCGCGAAGTCGATCTCGCCACGCGCGTCACGCGCAAAGTCACGGTGAATCTGCCGGTGCTGTCGGCCGCCATGGACACGGTGACCGAAGCACGCCTCGCGATCACCATCGCCCAGGAAGGCGGCATCGGCATCATCCACAAGAACATGACGATCGCCGGCCAGGCTCGCGAAGTATCGCGCGTCAAGAAGTTCGAGAGCGGCGTCATCGTCGATCCGATCACCGTCACCCCGGACAAGACGATTCGCGAAGTCATCGATCTGACGCGCGCCAAGGGCATCTCCGGCGTGCCGGTCGTGGTCGGCGACAAGGTTGTCGGCATCGTCACGCACCGCGACCTGCGCTTCGAGACCAAGCTGGATGCGCCGGTGAAGAGCGTCATGACGCCGAAAGAGCGCCTCGTGACGGTGCGTGAAAATGCGCCCAAGGAAGAGGTGCTGCAGCTCCTGCACAGGCACCGCATCGAGAAGGTGCTGGTGGTGAACGGTGACTTCGAGCTCAAGGGCATGATCACCGTCAAGGATTTCCAGAAGGCGACCGAATTCCCGCGCGCCTGCAAGGACGCGAACGGTGCGCTGCGCGTCGGCGCCGCGGTCGGCACGTCGCCCGACACCGTCGAACGCGTGACAGCGTTGCGCGAAGCCGGCGTCGACCTCGTGGTCGTCGACACGTCGCATGGTCATTCGAAGGGCGTGCTGGAAATGGTGAGCCGCCTCAAGGAGACCTTCGGCGACCTGCAGGTCATCGGCGGCAACATTGTGACGCCGGAAGCGGCGAAGGATCTGGTCAAGGCCGGAGCCGACGGTATCAAGGTCGGTATCGGTCCCGGATCGATCTGCACGACGCGCGTCGTCGCCGGCGTCGGCGTGCCGCAGATCAGCGCCGTCGCGCGCGTGACGGAGGCCCTGAAGAACAGCGACGTGCCGATCATTGCGGACGGCGGCATCCGCTATTCCGGCGACATTGCCAAGGCGCTTGCCGCGGGCGCGCACGCCGTCATGATCGGCGGGCTGTTCGCCGGTACCGAGGAATCGCCGGGCGAAGTCGAGCTCTACCAGGGCGCCTCCTACAAGTCGTACCGTGGCATGGGCTCACTGGGTGCGATGGGCCAGCAGCACGGTTCAGCGGATCGGTACTTCCAGGACACGGCCAGTGAGCTCGAGAAGCTCGTGCCGGAAGGCATCGAAGGTCGCGTGCCCTACAAGGGTAGCCTGGTGACGATCCTGCACCAGCTCGCAGGCGGGCTGCGCGCGGCCATGGGCTATACCGGGAGCCACAACATCCAGGAACTGCGCACGCGGCCCACCTTCGTGCGCGTCACGACCGCGGGCGTGCGCGAGAGTCACGTCCACGACGTCTCGATCACCAAGGAAGCGCCCAACTACCGCGTCAGCTGAGAATGG
>DATBIF010000397.1:0-3895 GCA_036557045.1 Steroidobacteraceae bacterium | reverse complement strand
GAGCGCGCCGCGCTCGGCGTTTTTGGCAAGGTCGTTCCAGCCAGTCATCCGCTGAGCGATTGCGACCGGGTCGAAGTCTACCGACCCCTGGGCGCGGACCCGCGCGAGGCGCGGCGCGCCAGAGCGAAGGCGGATTCAAGGCGGTGACGGCGGGGGAGGCGTCGGTGACGATTCCGGCGTCTGGGACGGCGGAGCAGGCGGCGGTGGCAGAGCCTCGGCCGGTGCCTTCGAGTCGGCGGTTCCCTTCGGCGTCTCGGCCGGCGGCACGGGCCGCGATGCGACCTGCGCCGCGCCACGCGGTCTTTCGATGCGCGCCACCTTGTCGTCTTCGAAGTAGACCGAGATCTGCTGCTCTTCGACTTTGCGTGCGCGGCCGTGCTTGTAATAGAAGAGATAGTCCCAGCGATCGTTGTCGAAGGCGTTTGGGACCTCCGGAGTGCCGAGGAGGTAGCGCACCTGGCTGCGCGTCATGCCGACACTCAGCTGTTCGACCGCTTTCGGGTCCAGGTAATTTCCCTGCTGAATGTTGATGCGATAGACGCAGCCGCTCCCGAGCGTTGCGAGCACGAGGCACAAGGCCGCCGCCAGCAAGGACAGGCGCGCGGCAGGCGCGCGCGCGGCGCGATCAGGCAATTGCATCATGAACGGTGGAGTGCGGTGCGGGGGTGGGGGATAATGGCCGCGCATCATAGCGAATTCGCCGTGTCCCGGCAGGCGAAATCGCATCACCCCGAGAGGCACCGACGTGGAAGGCAAAGACCTGCGCAAAGCCGGACTGAAGGTCACGCTGCCGCGCCTCAAGATCATCGAGATCCTGGAGCGCAGCGCGACCCGCCATCTGAGTGCAGAAGACATCTACAAGACGCTGCTCGAATCGAACGAGGACATCGGGCTGGCGACGGTATATCGCGTGCTCACGCAGTTCGAGGCGGCCGGTCTCGTCACACGGCATCACTTCGAAGATGGCATGGCGGTGTTCGAGCTCAACCAGGGGCCGCACCATGATCACATCGTGTGCATTGACTGTGGCCGGGTGGAAGAGTTCGTGGACAGCGGCATCGAGGACCGGCAGAACGCGGTCGCCAAGCGCCTCGGCTACGAGATCCGCGATCATTCACTGATTCTTTACGGGCAGTGCCGGCGCAATCCGTGCCCGCACCGCAAGGCGCGCGAGTAAGGCTGCGGTTGCGCTAGCTCTGCGCGCGGACGGCGCGCTTGAGCATGTCGCGTGCGTGATCGCGCGCCTTCTGCGTCACTTCCACGCCGCCGAGCATTCGCGCCAGCTCCTCGATGCGCTCCGGCCCACGCAGCTCGCTGAGCGCGGTGCGTGCGGTGCGCCCGTCGGTGAGCTTGAGGACGCGCACATGGTGATCGGCCTGGCTCGCGACCTGCGGCAAATGCGTCACACACAGGACTTGCGTGCGCTCGCCGAGCAGGCCCAGCTGGCGGCCGACGATCTCGGCGACGCCGCCGCCGACGCCCGCGTCCACTTCATCGAACACGAGGCACGGCGTAAGTGTCTTGCCAGCGGCCGCGACCTGCACGGCGAGACTGATGCGCGAGAGCTCACCTCCCGAAGCGACGCGTGCCAGCGGCTTTAAGGGCTGCCCGGGGTTGGCGCTCACCGTGAACTCGACTTCGTCGACACCACAGGCCTGCGGTTCGCCGCCCTCCAGGTGGGACAACACGGCTTCGAAACGCCCTCCGGCCATGCCCAGCGATTGCATCAACTGCGTGACTTCGCGTGTCAGGCGCGTGCCCGCCTTGCGGCGCGCGGCTGTGAGAAGCTGCGCGGCCTCGTCGTAGGCCTTGCGGGCCTGATGGACTTCTCGGGCCGTGGCGTCGACGTTCGAAGCGTGCGCGTCCAGTGCACGAAGTTCACTGCTCAGCCGCTCGAGGTGTGCGGGCAGCTCTTCGGCGGGCAAGCGGTGTTTGCGCGCCAGCTCTTCGATCGTAGCCACTCGCCGTTCCACCCATTCCTGGCGCTGCGGGTCGACATCCAGCGAATCGAGGTAATGGCGCAACGTCGTGGCGGCTTCACGGATGGCGATCCCTGCTTCGCTGAGCAGTTGCTCGGGGGACGCGAGGCGTGCATCGACATTGCTGAGATTGCGCAGCACGCCCAGCGCACGGCTCACGGTGGCGTCCGCATTGACCGACTCGGCTTCGTCGATGAGCTCGAGCGCTTGTTGCGCGCCTTGCGCGAGCCGTCCGCTGTTGGCATGGCGGCGCTGCTCGGCGAAGAGCTCCGGCAGCTCCTGCGCGGATAGGGCGAGGGCCTCGAGCTCGCGCACCTGGTAGCGGAGCAGTTCGAGCCGCGCGTCGCGGTCGCGGCCGGCGGTTTCCAGTTCGACCAGGCGCGCGCGCAGGTCGTGCCAGCGTGCGAACGCCGTGGCGACTTGCTCCACGAGCTCTTCGTGCTTGCCGTGTGCGTCCACGAGCGTGCGCTGCGCGGGGCGGCGCACCAGGGCGAGGAATTCCTGTTGCCCATGAATGTCGACCAGGAGCTCTCCCAGCTCACGCAAGGTCTGCAGGGGCACTGGCTGACCGTTGATGAAAGCGCGCGAACGCCCGTCGCTCGACAACACACGGCGCAGGATGCACTCGCCGTCGCTCTCGATGGCCTGCTCTTCCAGCCAGCGACGCAGCTTCGGGTAGGAACGCACTTCGAACGTGGCCGAGATCTCGGCGCGCTCAGCGCCGTGTCGGATGGCATCGGCACTGGCCCGCCCGCCGGCGGCCAACGCCAGCGCGTCGACGACGATCGATTTGCCGGCGCCGGTCTCGCCGGTCAATGCCGTGAGGCCTGCGCCGAATTCGAGCTCGATCTCATCGATGATCGCGAAGTCGCGAATCCGCAGGTAGGTGAGCACGGGCGATCTTCAGCGCGCGGCCGGGGGCGATCCGGAGCCCGTCGAACCTTCGTAGCCGCCGCGCCCCCAGTGGAGCTTGGAGCGCAGCAGCCGGAAATAGTCGTAACCAGGGGGATGAATGAGCGTGACGTGATGCTCGGAGGCGCTGATCTCGAGGCGGTCGCCGACACCGAGCTCGCCAAGTACTGCGCCGTCGCACAGGACCTGTGCACGCGTATCGGCGCGTTCCTTGAGTCGCAGCTCGATACGCGCATCTGCCGACACGACAATCGACCGGTCGCTCAGGGTATGCGGTGAGATGGGCACGAGCACCACGGCTCCGAGCCGGTGCTGCACGATCGGGCCGCCGCAGGACAAAGCGTACGCGGTCGAACCGGTGGCCGACGCCACGACCAGGCCGTCTGCGCCGTGCGTGTTGACGAACTGCCTGTCGATCCAGGTCTCGATGTCGAGCATGCGCCCGGTCTCCCACTTCTGTACGACGACATCGTTGAGCGCGGTGAGTGTGCCGGCGACGCGACCGCCCCGATTCAGGCGCGCCTCGAGGAGCGACCGGCGGTCTTCCGTAAACTTGCCGGCGAGCACATCGTCGAGTCGCTCGAGCATGTCTTCCGGGGAGACATCGGTCAGGAACCCCAGGCGTCCCCGGTTCACTCCCAGCAGGGGGACGTTCTGGCCGACGACCAGCCGCGAGGCATGAAGCATCGTCCCGTCGCCACCGATGGCGATCAGCAGGTCGGCGTGATGGGCGAAGGCTTGAGGTTCGGCACGGGTGACCGGCGTTGACCCGAAATTGACGCTGCTCCCGTCATCGACGATGACCTGTCCCCCACGCTTGACCAGGTGGGTGGCCAGGGTGCGCATGCTGTCGGCGACACGTGTATCGGTGTCCCGGCCCACGAGCGCGAACGTCTGGAATGGCTTGGTCATCGGCGTTTTTGGATCTTTTACCATGTCGATCCGCGCTGGACCATGCGTGCTTTACCCCGGGTTTGGCCAGCTTGACTTCGCCGGAGAGGCGC
>DATBIF010000396.1:0-3758 GCA_036557045.1 Steroidobacteraceae bacterium | reverse complement strand
TCCCGTCGCGGAACGGGAAATTGCGCGTGGCGCCCTCGAATACGAACTCGCCCGACGGCGCGCGCCCGGCCAGCGGCATCGCATCGAGCCAGGCGAGAACCTTCTCCGGCAACTTGTCCGTCGGCAGATAGCGCCAGGCTTCGGTCAGCACCGCATCGCGAAAGCGGCTATGCAGCTTGAGCACCGGCGAGTTGCCGTCATCAGGCAAGGTGAGATCGAGATCGGTCAGCGCATTCGCATGCGCGTTGCGCACGGCGAACTGGCTCGTGGAGATGTGCCAGCCCGCCTGCGAATGCTCCCAGCGCACCTCGCCACGCGCCATGTCGGCACTCAGCGGGCCGCGGAACTTGTGGGGCATTGAGAACAGCACCGCGCGTGAATCGAGTGTCGCGCTGCCCGAGGTATCGGAGGCGCTCAGCTGGCCTCGCAATCCACGCAAGCCCGGCGCTGCTCCGATCGGCGCAAATCCCAGGTCATCGAACTGAGCGCTCGCCTGGTAGCGCAGGTGGGCTGCATCGCCCGGTGTGTAGCTCACCTTGATCGCGCGCAACTCGCCTTCCGGCAGCAACTCGGTGAGGCGACTGCGCCACTCGCTCTCTGGCGCGAGCGCTGCCAGCGGCACGAGGTTCTCGAGGCGCGCGTAGCTCACCTGCGCCTGCAGGTTCGCCAGCCCGTTGTCGTTCTGGGTCCAGTTCGCGGACACGCGCGTCGGTTCCCAGCCCTGCGAGGCTGTGACGAGTCGCACGTTGCGACCGGTCAGCCGCCACACGCCTTCCTTTCGATCGAGTCGCAGGTCGCCGGAGAGCGTGCTGTAGCGGGTCTCGCTGGGCCAGGCATGCGACGCCGGTAGCACCACGTCGGTGAGCTGCAGTTGCAGGGCGCCGCCGGTGAGCTGCGTGCCATTCGCGCCCAGGGACAAACGCACCTGCCCATGACCTGCGTTCGGCAAGGCGACACTGCTGCCGAGGAATTCGTGCCAGCCGCCGAGATCGACGTCGCTCGCGCCGACGTCGGCGTGCCAGTTGAGCAATTCCGGCACCGCCAGGTCGCCATGCGCCTCGCCATTGAAGGCGAAGCGCGTGCCCATGCGGTCCGGAAGATCGAGCTCCGCCTCGAGCTCGAGATCGTCACGATCGCGCCGCAAGCCGGCCTCGACGCCCGTCAGGATCAGGTCGCGCAGTTTGCCCTGCTGGTCCGTGAAGGTGACCTTGGCATCCTCGACGCGCACGAGACCGGTGGGCAGGTCCTCGATCTTGAAGCGTTGCTCGCGATCCTCGAGCGCGGCCTGGCCTTCGAGCTCGATGCGTCCATCCGGCGTGCGTACGACGCCGATCTCCGGCCGGATCAGCGTGATGCGCGCGGGCATGACTTCGGCGTGCAGCAATGCACGCCACATGTCGTAGCCGATGCTCGCGGCACGCGCCTTGGCCAACAGCGGGCCGCCCCTGGGCGCGCGCACCTGCACGTCGGTCACGAACAGTTCCGGTCCATAGATGCGCCAGCGTGCGTCCATGGTCTTGAAGCGCACGTCGAGGTGCGAGGTATCGTTGACCCACGCCTGGATCTGGCTGCGATACTCCGGCAGGTGCGTCATGGCGACGCGCATCGCGCCCACCAGCAGCGCCAGCAGGATGACGAGAGCCGCGCCGGTGCCGGCGAGCCAGCGCAGGACGCGGCGCCGCGTGGAACGCCGCGGTGGCTGCGGCGCTTCGGCGGGCAGTCCGGGTGCGTCCTCGCTCACATCAGCACCACATCGAACTGGTCGACGGAATACAGCGCTTCGGTCTGCAGGCGGATCGGCTTGCCGGCCAGCGCTTCGAGCTCGGCGAGTGCGCCCGATTCCTCGTCCAGCAGCAGATCGATCACGTCCTGGTGTGCGAGCACCATCAGCTGCTGGAACTCGAACTGGCGGTTCTGGCGCAGGATCTCGCGGAAGATCTCGTAGCACACCGTCTCGGGCGTTTTCACGAAGCCGCGGCCTTCGCAGGTCGGACACGGCTGGCACAGCAGGTGCTCGAGGCTCTCGCGCGTACGCTTGCGCGTCATCTCGACCAGCCCGAGCGGCGAAACGCTCGAGATCGTGGTGCGCGCATGGTCGTCATCGAGCGCTTTCTCGAGCGCCTGGATCACCTGGCGGCGATGCTCCTCCTCCTGCATGTCGATGAAGTCGATGATGATGATGCCGCCGAGATTGCGCAGGCGGAGCTGGCGCGCGATGGCGAGCGCCGCCTCCAGATTGGTCCGGAAAATCGTCTCCTCGAGATTGCGATGGCCGACGTACGCGCCGGTGTTGACGTCGATCGTGGTCATCGCTTCGGTCTGATCGAAGATCAGGTGACCGCCCGATTTCAGCACCACCTTGCGATCGAGCGCCCTCTCGATCTCGTCTTCGATACCGTGCAGATCGAAAATGGCGCGCGGCTGCGAGTAGAGCTCGATCTTGGCCGCGCTCTCCGGCATGAACATGCGTGCGAAATCGAGCATGCGCTGGTGTGCCTGCGGGTTGTCGACGCTCACGCGGCCCACGCCCTCGTTGAGCAGATCGCGCAGCACGCGCACCGAGAGCGGCAGGTCCTCGTGCACCAGTTCGCCGGCGGCCGCCTTGAGCCCTCGTTCACGAATCGCCTCCCACAGGCGCCTGAGAAACAGCATGTCGGCGCGCATGGCTTCGAGCGCCGCGCCTTCCGCCGCCGTGCGCACGATGTAGCCGCCCGTGTCTTCGGGCGCTGCGAACAGGGTCACGGCTTCGCGCAACCGCCGGCGCTCTTCCTCGTCCTCGATGCGCGCGGATACGCCGACGCCGCGCCCCTTGGGCATGTAGACCAGGTAACGCGAGGGAATTGAGATGAAAGTGGTGAGCCGCGCGCCCTTGCTGCCGATCGGGTCCTTCACCACCTGGACCAGGATCTCGTCGCCCTCCGCAACCAGCTCGCGCACGTTCTCCGTGCGTGGCGCATCCACCTCGTCCGTGTCCGGGTTGCGAGCGGCGATATCCGAGGCGTGCAAAAAGGCCGTGCGTGCCAGGCCGATCTCGATGAATGCGGCCTGCATCCCCGGCAGCACCCGCGAAACGCGTCCTTTATAGACATTGCCGGTGAGGCCGCGGCGACTGGCGCGCTCGATGAACACCTCCTGCAGCATGCCGTTCTCCAGCACGGCAGCGCGCGACTCCCGCGACGTCGCGTTCACGAGGATCTCGGCAGTCATCACCGGCGAGGCGTTTGCATCCATAGATCGAATCCCGCGCGCTGCAAAAGATCAGCGGTCTCAAAGAGTGGCAGCCCCATGACGCCGGAATAGCTCCCGCTCAGGTGCGCGATGAATGCCGCTCCATGGCCCTGCACAGCATACGCGCCCGCTTTGTCCGCTGGCTCGCCGGTATCCCAGTACCGTTCAGACTCGCCCGGCTGAAGTGCCCGGAAAGTCACGTGGCTGACGCTCAATCGGTCATCCAGGCCCGCATTCGTGCGCAGCGCCACCGCCGTCAACACTTCGTGCGTGCGACCCGACAACCTGGCCAGCATCTTCGAACCTTCGCTTTGATCGCGTGGCTTGCCAAAGATTTCGCCCGCAACGACGACGGCGGTATCGGCCGCCAGCACGGCGCCACCGCTGGACTGGCCGAAGCGCAACCAGCCCGCTTCCGCCTTGGCGGCAGCGACCCTCAGGACGTAATCGCGGGGCGCTTCGTTGGGTTGACGGGCCTCGTCCACACCCACCGGACGAACCGTGCAAACCACCCCGATCTGGTCGAGAAG
>DATBIF010000395.1:0-5506 GCA_036557045.1 Steroidobacteraceae bacterium | reverse complement strand
GAAACCGCGACCCGGCACCAACTAGTGCGTACATGAACAACCGCGAAACCGCGACCCGGCACCAACTAGCTGAGCATCACGCCGAGACCGCGACCGATCAGCCACGTCACCAGCGCGGCGCCGCTGCCGATGAGCACCATGCGCCCGCCGCTGCGCCACGCATTGCGGCCCGTGAAGAGGCTGATGGCCATGCCCACCGCGAAAAGCCCGATCGCGCTCGTCGTCGCAGCGATCAGCAGGCCGCGGCCAGCGGCGGCGCCGAGCAGGAATGGCACGAGCGGCAGCAGGGCTCCGACCGCGAAGGACAGGAAAGAAGAAATCGCGGCTCCCCACGGGGACGCGAGATCATCCGGATTGATGCCGAGCTCCTCGCGCGCCAGCGCCTGCAACGCCTGCTGAGGATCCGCCATGATCTCGCGGCTGGCTACGCGGGCACGCTCGAGCTCCATGCCGCGAGCGTTGTAGATCAGGGCGAGCTCTTCGGCTTCCTCTTCCGGATACTCCTCGAGCTCGTCGCGCTCGAGACCGATCTGGTACTCGTACATCTCGCGCTGCGAACGAACGGAAACGTATTCACCCGCTGCCATCGACAATGCGCCGGCGAGCAGGCCCGCGACGCCCGCCGGCAGGATCAGTCCGCTGGCCACGCCGGTTCCGGCGACGCCCATGATGAGACTCGTATTCGAGACCAGGCCGTCGTTCACGCCGAAGACCGCAGCGCGCAGGTTGCTGCCCGAGATGCGCCGATGGCGCAGGCCAATCTGGTGGACCGACGTCGGCATCGGATGACCCGGGAGCGGCGTGGCCTCGTAGACCGAGAGGCCGCGCAGTTTCATCGCAGCGAGTGCCGGCTTCAGGGGACGCGGCCCGAGCCAGCGCAGCAGGTTCGCCATGAGACGGGCGCGCAGGGTGGGCACGAAGTTCGGCGCGGCATCGTCCGCGATCCAGCGCCGCGCCTGCCTTTCGGCCGCTGCGGCCAGGGAGTTGAACAACTGCTGCTTGCGGGGATCGGGCTCGTGCCGGGCGACGTGCCGATAGAGCCAGGCGGATTCGCGCTCGTGATACCAGTTCTCGTGGTGGGCTGTCATGCGCGCGGGCGAGCAGCCGCTTCAGACGGTGGGCTCAGTAACTGTCGCGCTCGTCGTCGTCGTCAAAATCGTCATCGTCATCGTCATCATCGTCGTCATCATCCCAGTCGTCGTCGTCTTCATCCTCATCTTCGTCCGTGTCCTCCTCCTCATCCGCGTCGTCAGCTTCCGAGCCCGACCAGCCCTCGGGCTCGTCGACCTGTTCGAGATCCATTTCCGCCCAGGTCTCCAGATCGATCTCTTCGATATCGCCGTCGAGGTATTGGATCTCGATGAGCTCGGAGTCCTCATCGACTTTCAGGACCTGGAAGGTCTCCTCTTCCTCGGCGTTCTCATACCACTGGCCGGGGACGGGATCGTAATCTCTGCCCACGAAACAACACCTCTGGATGCGCGGCACGCTCGGCCCGGGGAGTGTATGGTGTTGCGTCCGGTCAGGCAACGGAGCCCGGCGGTGGGCGAACTGAATCTGCAGGGGATTGCCATAGCGTTCGGCGTCGGACTCCTCATCGGCATCGAACGCGAGAAGAGCAAGGGCACGGGGCCGCAGCGCGCAGCCGCGGGCGTACGCACTTTCACGCTTGCAGCTCTGCTGGGTGCCGCAGGACAACTCGCGGCTGGCACGCCGGGATTTCTTGCCGCAGTGCTTGCAAGCCTGGCGCTCGCCGCAGCAGCTTATTGGCGCGATCCGACTGACGATCGTGGCATCACGACCGAAGTCGCGCTGGTGCTCACCTGCGTGCTCGGCGGATTGGCGCAACGCTGGCCGATCGTCGCTGCCGGTCTGGGGGTCCTGGTCGCCCTGGTGCTGGCCGCCCGCAGCCGGCTGCATGAATTCATCCAGGACAAGCTCAGCGAACGCGAGATCGCGGATGGTCTGCTGCTTGCCGCAGCCGCGGTGATCGTGCTCCCGCTCCTGCCGAACCACGCCATCGACCCCTATGGTGTGCTCAATCCGCGCGTCGTGTGGACGCTGGTCGTGGTCGTGATGCTGATCAACGCGACAGGTTATGTGGCGCTGCGCACTCTCGGTCCCACGCGCGGTCTGGCGCTGTCCGGATTTGCCGGCGGCTTCGCATCGAGCACCGCCACGATCGGTGTCATGGGCGCGCGCAGCCGGGAGGAGCCCACGCTCACCCACGCCGCGATCGCGGGCGCGGTCCTGTCCTCAATTGCGACGATCGTGGAGCTGGTGGTCGTGATCTTTGTGACCAATCGCCGGCTGCTCGGCACGCTCTGGCCGGCATTGCTGGGTGCGGGCGTGGCTGCGGCGGCGTACGGCGTGCTCTATTCGCTTCGCGCTGCCAAGGATTCCAGGGCGCGGCAAGAGGCTTCCTATGGCAGGGCGTTACAGCCACGCGTGGCACTTGTGTTTGCCGTCTCAGTCACCTTGATCTCGTTGCTCTCGGCCGCGCTGGCGCAATACTTCGGCGGCGCCGGCGCGATCGCGGGCGTTGCACTCGCGGGCTTTGCGGATACGCATGCGGCCGCGGCCTCCGCAGCCAACCTCTCGGTCAACCTGTCGCTCCAGGACACGGCGGCCTGCATCGCCATCCTGCTGGCGTTCTGCACCAACCAGGTCAGCAAGGGCGTGGTTGCCTGGCTCACGGGCGGTGCGAGTTTTGCCTTGCGGATCATCCCGGGCCTGCTGCTGATGTATGCGGGTCTCGGGATCGGCGCATTCGCCGCGGGCTTGCTGCATTTCTGACGTTCCCTGGCGTGCCGGCAGATTTCGCGCTGACGTATAGTGCAGCCATGACGGTGGTGGAGCGCAAAGACACTGCCCGCAGCCTGACCGACGCGCGCCGCCTGGTGGTGAAAGTGGGCTCGGCGCTGCTGGTCGATCAGGCGAGCGGACGGCTCAATCGCGCGTGGCTCGAGTCGCTCTGCGAGGATGTCGCGCGCGCGCGCCGTCGCAATCAGGAAGTCGTGATCGTGTCCTCGGGCGCCATCGCGCTCGGGCGACGGCACGTCGGACTGCCGAGCGGGAGACTCCGGCTCGAAGAGAGTCAGGCGGCAGCGGCCGTGGGCCAGATCCGGCTCGCGCACGCCTGGAAGGAGGGTCTTGAGCGGCACGAGCTGGTCGTCTCGCAGGTACTCCTCACGCTTGATGACACGGAGGTGCGCCGGCGTTACCTCAACGCGCGCAGCACGCTCAATACACTCCTGCGCCTCGGCGCGGTGCCGGTGATCAATGAGAACGACACGGTCGCCACCGCGGAGATCCGCTACGGCGACAACGACCGCCTGGCGGCGCGCGTCGCACAGACCATCAGCGCCGATTGCCTGGTGCTGCTCTCCGATGTCGATGGGCTGTACACCGCCGATCCTCGCAAGCAACCGCAGGCGGAGTTCGTCAGCAGGGTGCTGCAGATCACGCCGCAGATCGAGGCGATGGCGGGCGGCGTCAGCTCGCAGGTCGGCTCCGGCGGCATGGCGACCAAGCTCGCGGCAGCGCGCATCGCGCTCAACGCCGGATGCACCATGTGCATCGCGAGCGGACACCAGCCGCATCCGCTGCGACGGATCGAGGAGGGCGCGCGCTGTACCTGGTTCCTGTCGTCCGCTTCGCCGGTCAGCGTGCGCAAGCAATGGATCGCGGCCACGCTCCGTCCGGCCGGTGCGCTGACGATCGACGCCGGTGCGGTTGCGGCGCTCGCCGGCGGCAAGAGTCTGCTGCCGGCCGGCGTGGTGAGATCCGTGGGCCGATTCGAGCGTGGCGACACGGTGAGCGTGCTGGCGGCCGACGGAACCGAAATCGCGCGCGGCATCAGCGCTTACTCGGATGCGGACGCGGCGCGCATCATGGGCCGCCAGAGCACGGAGATCGAGGCGATACTCGGCTATCGCGGCCGCGATGAAATGATCCATCGCGACGACCTGGTGCTGACGATCGAGACGAACCCGATCGAGCTGCACGCTGGCCAGGAGCCGTAGTCCTGGGGCCTCGAGGCGGTGTATGACGACCGAAGTATTGAATGCCGACGATCCGGTTCCCGAACAGACGCTCGCTGAACTGATGCAGGCGACGGGGCGCGCCGCGGTGGCGGCGGCGCAGGTGCTCGCGCACGCTCCCGCTCAGCAGAAGGATCGCGCACTGCGTGAAGGCGCGGCGGCGATCCGCCGCCGTCGCTCGGACCTGGTCATCGCCAACCGGCGTGACGTGGAAGAGGCGGGGCGCAAGGGCCTGCGCGGCGCACTCCTCGATCGTCTGACGCTCGGTGACGAGGCGATCGAGACGATGGCGCTCGGCCTCGAGACGATCGCCGCATGCGCCGATCCGATCGGTACGGTACTCGCGGAGTGGACCCGGCCGAACGGACTCAGGATTCAGCGCGTGCGCGTGCCCCTGGGCGTCATCGGCATGATCTACGAGAGCCGCCCGAACGTGACCGCGGATGCCGGCGCACTCTCAATCAAGTCCGGGAACGCGGTGATCCTGCGGGGCGGATCCGAGAGCCAGCATTCCAACCGTGCGGTTCACGCCTGCCTCGTCGATGGACTCAATGCCGCGGGCTTGCCGGCGAGCGCCGTCCAGTTGGTCGGTACGACGGATCGTGCTGCGGTCGGCTACATGCTCGCCAACATGCGCGAATTCATCGATGTGCTCGTACCGCGCGGCGGGAAGGGCCTGGTGGCGCGCGTGCTGCAGGAAGCTCGCGTGCCGGTGATCGGGCACCTGGAAGGTAACTGCCATGTCTACGTCGACCGCGAGGCCGATCCCGACATGGCCCGCGCCATCGTGCTCAACGCGAAATTGCGACGCACCGGTGTCTGCGGGGCAGCGGAGACGCTCCTGGTGGATCGCGCGGCCGCCGTGTCTACGGTCGAAGCGCTGGTCTCGGCCCTGCTCGACGCCGGATGCGAGGTGCGGGGCGATGCCGGCATACAGCGGGTGGATCCACGCGTGCGTGCTGCCAACGAAGAGGACTGGTACACGGAATACCTCGACGCGATCATCGCCGTGAAAATGGTGGAGGGCGTCGATGGCGCGATCGCTCACATTCACAAGTATGGTTCGGCGCACACTGACTCGATCGTCACGGACAACGCGGCGACCGCGGAGCGCTTCCTGTCGCTCGTCGACAGCGCGATCGTGTTGCATAACGCCTCCACGCAGTTCGCCGACGGGGGCGAGTTCGGCATGGGTGCGGAGATCGGCATCTCGACAGACAAGTTCCATGCACGCGGCCCGGTCGGCATCGAGCAGCTCACGAGCTACAAGTACGTGGTCCATGGTGACGGCCAGGTCCGACGGCCCTGACTGTTGAGCGCTGGCGGCGTGCCCGCCGGCTCGAAACGATTCCGGCTTTAGGGAAGCTCTGTGCAGAGGTTCCCTATAGTGCGGCGAGGCCGCCGCGCAAGGAAAAGACTCTCGACAGCCCGTGATTGCGCAGCTCCGCCGCTGCGGCACGGCT
>DATBIF010000394.1:0-6295 GCA_036557045.1 Steroidobacteraceae bacterium | reverse complement strand
TGCCTTGGTAGTGAAGAAGGGGTTGAAGAGATTCGCGATCGTGCCCGGCTCGACGCCGGGCCCGTGATCACGCACCGAAAATTCCACGCCCTCCGTGATACGCGCCACGCGCACCAGGATTTCGCGCTGCGTGCTGCCATCCTGCAAGGTGGCGTCGATGGCGTTGCGTATGAGATTGATCAGGACCTGTTGCAGCTGGACGGCGTCGGCGAGTACCGGCGGCAGTTGCCCCTCGACATCGAAGTTCAGCCGCACGTCGTTGGCGCGCGAGTCCGGACGCGCGAGCGTGGCCAGATCCTCGAGCAGGCGATTGCAGTCGACCCGCTCATGGCGCACCTCGCGGTTGCTGACGAACGCCCGCAGGCGGCGGATCACCTCACCGGCGCGCAGTGCCTGCGCGCTGATCTGCGCCAGCGCGTCCCGGATCTCCTCGCCGTCAGCCGCGGTGCCCTGTGCAATCAGGCGCTGGCAGGCCTGCGCGTAGGTCGTGATCGCCGCGAGCGGCTGGTTGATCTCGTGCGCCAGGCCTGCAGCCAGCTCCCCCATGGTGCTCAGGCGTGCGACATGAGTGAGGCGATCGCGTGCCTGGATCACCTCGTTTTCCGCCGCCACCCGCGCCGACAGGTCGTGAATGAAGCCGACGAAACGCGGTGGGTGGACGCCGGCCACACGCCCTACGGACAAGGCCGCCGGAAACACCGAGCCGTCGCGCCTGCGCGCCTGCACTTCGCGGCCGATGCCGATGATGTGTGCTTCGCCCGTCGTCAGGTAGCGACGCAAGTACCCATCATGTGCGCCACGGTCAGGCTCGGGCATGAGCATGCTGACGTTGGAGCCGATCGCTTCCTCGGCGGCAAAGCCGAAGAGCTTCTCGGCAGCACGATTGAAGGTCTCGACGATGCCGGCCGAATTGATGACGATGACCGCGTCCACGGCGGCATCCAGCAGGGCACGCAGTTCCTGGCGCTCGACGTCGCGCTCGACAGGGGTTTCAAGCATTCCAGGTAGCATGCGGGCGCGGCTGCGGTTGGCGCACTAGGTGTTTTCCGCAATCGGCTGCGGCAACCGGCGATTTCGCCGCGCGCGTCCTGCTGTCAGGATCGCCTCCACGCACCGGAGCATCAGATCATGGAAAGCCCGCGCCACATCCTCGTCATTCTCGACCCCACTTCGATCCAGCAGCCCGCGCTGACGCGTGCACGACAGCTGGCGCACTTCTTCGGCGCAACGCTCGAGCTGTTTGTCTGCAACACGGATCCGAAGGTCGAGCCGCAGGTGGATCGGCGTGTGATCGAGGGCAAACTGAAGAATCTGCGAGAGGCCGGAATCGAGTGCACGGCGGAGGTGGTGGACGAAAAAGCCCTGCACACGGGCATCGTGCGCAAGGTGCTGCGCTCGGAGCCCTCGCTGGTCATCAAGGACACGCATCCGCACACATTGCTGCGACGCTCGTGGCTCGCCAACACGGACTGGCAGCTCATCCGCTTGTGCCCCGCTCCACTGCTGTTCGTGCGGCCGAGTCCCTGGAACTGGCCGCCTCGCATCGCTGCGGCAGTCGATGTGGCACAGCCTGGCGAAAAGGCTGCCCAGCTCGATCACTCGCTGCTGGCCGCGGCCGAGACCTTTGCACTGACGCTGGGTGGCGAGATGCACGCCGTGCACGCCTACCAGCCCATGAGCGCGTTCGCAGCCAATGCCACGGTGCGGTCGGTGTCACTCGCAGACGGAGTGAGCCCGGCCCAGGTGATCGCCGACCAGGAAGCGCTGGTGCGCGATGATTTCGCCAAGTTGCTGGCGACGCATTGCGTGCCACGCGAAGGCCGACACCTGATCGCGGGGTCGCCTCCCGATACGCTGCTCGGCTTCGTGCGCCAGTACGGCATCGATATGCTCGTAATGGGAGCCTACGCGCGAGGATGGGTCTACAACGTCGCCGTAGGCAGCACCACCGAGAGACTGCTCGACTTCCTGCCGTGCGACGTGCTCGTCATGAAGCCCGCGAGTTTCGAATGCCCGCTGCGCCAGCCGCGCGAGCAGCCCGTCGGCTTGCAGGTGAGGGCTTGCGGGTGAGTTGAGGTCTTCCGGGTAAGTTGAGGGGCAAGTCATGTCAATGCGAGCGATGCTGATGATTGGTGTGCTGGGACTTTACGCGCTTGGTACTGGTGCGGCGCTCGGCGAGGACCTGCATGGATACTCGGGCGCGCAGCTCTACAAGCGCTTCTGTGCCGCCTGCCATGGCCTGACTGCACACGGCGATGGACCGGTGGCGTCCTATTTCCGGGTTGCGCCTCCGGATCTCACGCGCATCTCGCATCGCTACGGCGGAAAGTTCCCGGCCGCGCAGGTGCGCAAGACAATCGACGGAAGCGCAAAGCTGCTGCCGCACGGCGAGAGTGGCATGCCCGTGTGGGGGCTGGAGTTCATGCTTGCCGCCGGGAGCACGCCTGATGCGCGGCAGCGTGCCGATGAAGTCATCAGCCGGCTGGTGGATTACCTCGCCTCGATCCAGGAGCCCTGAGCTCCGCGATGGCCTTCGGGACGGACGACCGGATCGAGGCGATTCTCGCCAGTCCAACCTACCGTCTCGCGGAAGACGATACCGCGTTCATGGAAAGCGATGCCGCGCGTGCTTCGCGGCTCGCGCTCGAGTTCATGCGCGCCGACCTGCACCTGCGCCAACAGCACATCAATTCGACGGTCGTGGTCTTCGGTGGATCCCGGATCAAGTCGCCGGAGGCCGCGCACCAGGCACTGGAATCTGTCGAGCGCCTGCAGGGTCTTGCAGGCGATGAACATCGACAACGACTCGAACTGGCGCGTCGCGACCTGGCCTACAGCCGCTACTACGGCGAAGCGCGCAGCCTCGCACGCAAGCTGGCAGAAGCGGGCGCCGGCGACAGCGGCCACGAGCTGGTGATCGTCACCGGCGGCGGCCCGGGCGTCATGGAGGCCGCCAACCGCGGCGCCGCGGAAGCAGGCGCACCGAGTATCGGGTTCAACATCAGCCTGCCGGTCCAGCAACTCCCGAACCCCTACATCAGCCCCTCCCTGGCGTTCCGCTTTCACTACTTCGCCTTGCGCAAGATGCATTTCCTGCTGCGTGCCCGGGCGCTCGTGGCGTTCCCAGGAGGGTTTGGGACCCTCGACGAACTCTTCGAATCGCTCAACCTGGTGCAAACGCGAAAGATTCAGCCGATCCCGATCATCCTGGTCGGCCGGGAGCACTGGCAACGGCTCATCGACTTCGAGTACCTGGTGAAAGAGGGCTTCATCGAAGCGCAGGACCGCGAGCTATTGCGGCTGGTCGACACCGGAGTCGAGGCTGCCAGCGTCATCCTCGAGTTCCATCGCATGCGGATCGCCGAGTCGATGCAGCCACAGCAAGAGTAGGCGACCGCCTGCTCGAACCGCGACGCGATCCCACATGTGCTGGATGCCGATCGCGAGCCGGCTTCAGCGATCGACCATCTCCATCATGCCCGGCGCATAGCGCTGGCCCGCCGCCACGCCCTGGGGCGCAATGGCGTCGATCGCTTCGAGGTCCGCGTCCGACAGACGCACATCGACCGCACGCACGTTCTCCTCGAGTCGCGCGGTGCTGCTCGTGCCCGGAATCGGCACGATGTCTGCGCCTTGCTGCAGGAGCCAGGCGAGTGCCAGCTGCGAAGCTGTGCAGTCCCTGGCGCGTGCCAGCTTGCCGATGTGCTCGACGAGGGCGAGGTTCTTTGCAAAATTTTCGCCCTGGAAACGCGGCGCGCCGCGCCGCCAATCGCCAGCGGCAAGATCCTCGAAGCGCTTGAACCGGCCGGCGAGGAACCCGCGGCCGAGCGGCGAATAGGCGACGAAGCCGATCCCGAGCTCCCGCACCGTCGGCAGGATCTCGTCCTCGGGATCGCGGCTCCACAATGAATATTCAGTCTGCAGAGCGCTGATGGGATGCACCTGGTGTGCGCGCCGAAGGGTCTCCGGGCCCGCCTCGGAGAGGCCGAGATAGCGCACCTTGCCCGCCTTCACCAGCCCGGCCATCGCGCCAACGGTGTCCTCGATCGGCGTCGCGGGGTCGACGCGATGCAGATAGTAGAGATCGATGCACTCGACTCCCAGGCGACGCAGCGAAGCCTCGCAGGCGTCACGCACGGCCTGCGGGCTGCCGTCGATGCCGCCGCTGCGGCTCTGGCCGGAACTCGGCGAGGTGAAACCAAACTTGGTCGCGAGCTCGACGCCGTCGCGGCGGCCCTTGAGCGCTTTGCCGACCTTCAGCTCCGAGTCGCCGTACACGTTGGCGGTGTCGAGCATGGTGACTCCGAGATCGAGCGCGCGATGAATGAGCGCGACCGCATCCTCGTCGCTCCTGACCGAGCTGCTGTAGACATCGGCGATCCCGAGGCTCATGCAGCCGAGACCGAGCGAAGAGACGGAAAGACCCTGGCGGCCAAGCTTGCGTCGTTGCATGGCGGATACTCCGTTGAACCTTGAGGCCTGAGACGCTCGACCGAAAAGCCGGCGCGCAGTCGTTGACCGACGCGCCGCCCGAATGTTCCCTGGCTAACCGAGGGCTTGCTCGAGATCCGCGATGAGATCCTCGACGTCCTCGATGCCCACCGAGAGGCGGATCAGCGAGTCGTCGATGCCGAGGGCGGCGCGCTGGTCGGCGGGCACTGAAGCGTGCGTCATGATGCCCGGGTGATCGACCAGGCTCTCGACACCGCCGAGACTCTCCGCGATCGCGAAGATCTCGCAGCGCTCGAGCGCGCGCCGCGCGGCTTCGAGGCCGCCCTTGATGAAGAAGCTGATGATGCCGCTGAAGCCGTTCTGCATCTGCGCCTTCGCGAGCTCATGCTGGGGATGACTCGGCAAACCGGGATACAGAACCCGCTCGACTTTCTTGTGCTTCTCGAGCCAGCGCGCAATCGTCAGCGCATTCTCGCTGCACTGGCGCATGCGCAGCGGCAGCGTCTTCAGGCCGCGCAGGGCGAGGAAGCTGTCAAACGGACTCCCGACCGCACCCACGGCGTTCTGCAGGAACGCCATGCGCCCGGCGAGCGCCGGATCCTTGACCACGACCACGCCGCCGATCATGTCCGAGTGGCCGTTGAGGAACTTGGTGGCCGAGTGCACCACGATGTCGCAACCGAGCTCGAGCGGCCGCTGAATCCAGGGTGTTGCGAAGGTGTTGTCGACCGCCGTGAGCACGCCGCGCGCTCTGGCCGCCGCCGCGACTGCCTTCAGGTCGACGATCCGCAAGGTCGGATTGGTCGGCGTCTCGATCCAGATGAGACGCGTCCCGGCCCGCAGGTGTTTCGCGAGCTGCCCGGGATCGGCGAGATCGACGAAGCTGAAGTCGAGCCCGGCCGAACGCTGGCGCACCTGGCTGAACAGTCGGCGCGTGCCGCCGTAGAGATCTTCCATCGCGATCACGTGTGCGCCGCTCTCGAACAGGTCGAGCACCGTCGCGGTCGCGGCGAGCCCCGAAGCGAAGGCGAAACCCTGCACGCCCCCTTCGAGATCGGCGATGCAACGCTCATACGCCATGCGCGTCGGGTTCTGCGTGCGCGAGTACTCGTAACCCTTGTGTACGCCCGGGCTCGACTGCGCATAGGTCGAGCTCACGTGGATCGGCGACATCACCGCGCCGGTCGTCGGATCGGGCTCCTGGCCGGCATGGATGGCGCGCGTCGCGAAACCAGGCTTGCGATCTTTCTGCATATACTCTCCGGCTCAGTGCCTGGTCTTCTGGCGGCGCAGGTAATTCAGCACGTCGGTGCGCGTGATGATGCCGAGGAACTGCGTGCCGTCGGTGACAGCGGCGTACGGCGCCACCTGCAGGATCGACACCAGACTCGGCATCGGCATCTCCTTGGGCACGCTGATGAAGGCGGTCTGCATCGCATCGCGCACCGGCGCATCGAGACGCTCCGGAAAGCCGAACACGAAACGCATGATGTCTTCCTCGGTGAGCACGCCGATCAGGCGCTCGTTCTCGAGCACCGGGAGCTGCGAGAAGCCCGCGTTGCGCAGCCGGTTGTGCGCGGTGGCAACGATGTCCGAGGGACCGACGGTCACCGCGGCGTGCTCGCTGTGCAGCCGCCCGATGAGATCGCGCAGGTCGCCGTAGGTCTTACGCTGGATGAAGCCTTCGTCCTCCATCCAGAAGTCGTTGTAGAGCTTGGAGAGATACTTGTTCCCGGTGTCACAGGCGAAAGTGACGACCCGCTTCGGGCTCTTCTGCTCGCGGCAGTAGCGCAGCGCCGCAGCGAGCAAGGTGCCGGTCGATGAGCCCGCCAGCAATCCTTCC
>DATBIF010000393.1:0-4369 GCA_036557045.1 Steroidobacteraceae bacterium | reverse complement strand
AGATGTTTCAGGCCGTCGGTGAGCTGGATCTCGCCGCCCGCGCCGGGCTGTATCGATTCGAGCGAGCGGAATACGTCGGGCGTCAGCACGTACCGTCCGATGATCGCCAGATTGGATGGCGCCTCCGATGCCTTCGGCTTCTCCACCAGGTTGCGGATCCGGAACGTGCGCTCGTCCACCTGCTCGGCATCAATGCAGCCATACGCGGAGATGCTCTCGCGCGGCACCTCCATCACCGCAATCACCGGACAGCCGTAGCGGTCGTAGACATCCAGAAGCTGGCGCAGGCACGGCCGCTCGGCATCGATCACGTCGTCGGCCAGCACTGCCGCGAATGGCTCGTCCGCAACCAGTTCCTGTGCGCACAGGACCGCATGTCCCAGGCCGAGCGGCGCGGGCTGGCGAATGTACACACAGCTCGCCCAGGACGGCAGGATGCCGCGCAGTGAGTCGAGCAACTCGTGCTTGCCCTGCGCTTCCAGCGCCGCTTCGAGCTCGCGGTCCGAATCGAAATGATCCTCGATCGCGCGTTTGGCGCTACCCGTGATGAACACCAGGTTGCTCGCCCCGGCGGACAACGCTTCCTCAGCCGCATACTGAATCAGCGGCTTGTCGACGATCGGAAGCATCTCCTTGGGACTGGCCTTGGTCGCGGGCAAGAAGCGCGTGCCACGCCCGGCTACGGGGAACACCGCGGCGCGGATCGGGTTGGAATGCGCCATGACTCTCTCGCTCGGTAATCAGTGTGCCGCGCATGATACCCGATGGTCGCTTGCCGCTACGCTCATGCTAGTGCTTGCACGGGGCGTATTCCGGCCGGCGCTCCGGAACACGCCCCGCGGGTCGCGCGATCTAGTCGCTCGCAGCCGTCTTGTCGGCGGGCTTGGCCGCGGCCTTGTTCTTGTCATTTCTTTCAATGCGGATGTTGGCGCGATTCTGCTCGACCACCTTCATGCCGATGCCCTTCACTTTCCCCAGGTCATCCACGCTCTTGAACGGCCCGTTCTTCTCGCGGTATTCGACGATGGCCTGGGCGCGTGACAGGCCGATCCCGTTCAATTCCTTGGCCAGGGTGCGCGCATCGGCCGTATTGATGTTGACCGGATCGGCAAAGGCGCCCGACGACAACAGGACGGCGAGCGCGAATGCCGCAAGATTTCTGTTCATGGAACTCCTCCTTGAGTTGGGTGATTGCGATGCGACACCGCGCAGTCGCGGTGATCGAGGCGCAACTGTCCGCCAGGAAACGCGCGCGTTGAACTGCGGAATGACGGGCGAACGTCGAGTTTCGGTCGCAGGCCGCCCTGCCTAGCGGGTCACTGCCGCCCCTGCCGCCGCCAGCTCGCCGGCGGCGCCGAGCTGCGGCTGCAGACTGTCCCAGCTCTTGCAGCCGGGGCACTGCCAGAACCAGGCGTGGCTTGCGAATCCGCATTCGCCGCATCGATAGCGCGGGCTGCGCGCGAGCACGCGGCCGAGCAATCGCGCCACGCGCCGCAGGGTGTCGTCGTCGAGGCCCCGTGTCGTGTCGAGCGGTTGAGCCAGTTCGCGCAGCAAGCCGTCGCTGAGCACATAGTCGCGCACCGCGTTGAGGGCGCCCGGTTCCTCGAAGGCGTCCGCCAGGATCAAGGCGCACGCGACTTCGTGCGCCGGGCGCCGACCGCGCTGCAGCGCCGAGATCGCAGCGCTCAGGGGTTCCTGCGTTCCCATCCTTCGTCCGCACGCGTGCAATCGCGACAGAACTTCAAGGAGCAGCGCTGGTTCGCGCTCGAGCGCCAGCAGCAGCAGTCGCACTGCCAGCGCATCGTCACCGGCGTCGCGCGCGATTTCGGCCCGCAGAATCGCCGCTCGGGGAAAGCGCCGCTGTTCGCGGCGCGCCTCGCGCAACAGGCGGCGCGCATCCTCGCCCCGTCCGGAAGCACGTGCGAGTTCCGCGAGCTCGCAGTGATAGTGAGCGATTGCCGAGGGCTGCACGCCGCCGCCACTCGCCCCCAGCTGCCGGTGCGCGCTGATCGCCTGTGTCCAGTCGTGCTGCTGCTCGTAGATGCCGATCAGCGCGCGCAATGCGGCGAGCCGGTGGTGGCGCGTCTCGGTCAGCTTGAGATACAGGTTCTCCGAGCGATCCAGCAGACCCGCACGCAAGTAATCGACGGCAAGCTCCAGCAGCGCCTGCTCGCGCTGCGCGGGCTCGAGCTGAGGCCGGTCCAGGATTCCCTGGTGAATGCGGATCGCCCGATCGACTTCACCGCGGCGGCGAAAGAGGCTCCCGAGCGCAAAGTGAATCTCCACCGTCTCCGTGTTCACATCCACCATGCGCGTGAACACTTCGAGCGCGCGATCGGGCTGCTCGTTGATCACGTAGTTGAGCCCTGCCAGGTAGTCCGCCGGCAAGCGGCGTCGCGCCGCCCGTCCAGCCGCGCGCTGCACGCGCTTGCCAAGGCGCCAGCCCACGAAGCCAGCGACGACGGTACTGAGCGCGATCAGGAAAGCCGAGTCAGCCACGATCTTGTGGCAGCGGCCGCAGGTTCTTGATCTCGGCTTCGGCCAGCCGGAGATTGCGGCGCAGCTGGGCGCGCTCACTCGTGAGCTTGCGGACGAAGCGCCAGGCCGACGCGATGCCGGCGAGCCATCCCAGCACGAAGGCAACGATCATGAGCTGGCCCTGGGTCAGCTCGACCTGGGCCACCAGCAAGTCGACGTGAAGCGTGCCGCCATTCGCCGCGACGAGCGCCGCCCCGGCAAAGAACACCAGCAGACAGACGAGGATGAAAAGCGCGCGCGGCATGTCGAACTCTCGAGCGACCGCCACTCTACCACCACCGCGAAGCGTTGCTTGAAGGGCGTTCCGGCCGGAGCGTCCTTCCAGTTTGGTGGATCGTCGATTGTGGCAGCGACTGGCGGTCGCTAGTCGTGGATCGGCTCGCCGGCGCCGTTGTTCACGCGCTCGCGCAGGTCCTTGCCCGGCTTGAAGTGCGGCACGTACTTGCCGGCGAGCGCGACGGCTTCGCCCGTCTTCGGGTTGCGACCCTGGCGCGGCGGGCGGAAATGCAGTGAGAAACTGCCGAAGCCCCGGATCTCGATGCGCTCACCCTGGGCGAGCGCATCGCTCATGATCTCGAGGATCTGCTTCAGCGCCAGCTCCACGTCTTTCGCGGGCAGGTGCTTCTGCTTGGCCGTGATGATCTCGATCAGTTCCGACTTGGTCATGCGCAGGGCCCTTTACCGTGCGAACGCTTCAGTCCTGGCCGCCGATGTGTTCCTTGAGGAGATCACCGAGGCTCGTGCCTGAGGAAGAATCGGTGCCGGTCTTGTAGTTCTGCACCGCCTCGGCTTCCTCGTGGGCTTCCTTGGCCTTGATCGACAACGCGATGACGCGGCCCTTGCGATCCACCCCGGTGAACTTCGCCTCGACCTCATCGCCCACCTTGAGCATGGTGCGCGCGTCCTCGACACGATCACGCGACAACTCCGAGGCACGCAGCTGGCCTTCGACGCCGTTGCCGAGGTCGATCAGCGCGCCCTTGGCATCCACTTCGCGCACCACGCCCTTCACGATGCTGCCCTTCGGATGATCCGCGAGGTAGCTCGAGAACGGGTCCTTGGCGAGCTGCTTGATGCCGAGCGAAATGCGCTCGCGTTCCGGGTCGATGGTGAGCACCATCGCCTCGAGCTGCTGACCCTTCTGGAAATTGCGCACGGCTTCTTCGCCGGGCACGTCCCAGGAAATGTCCGAAAGGTGCACCAGGCCATCGATGCCGCCCGGCAGGCCGATGAAGATGCCGAAGTCGGTGATCGACTTGATCTGGCCCTGCACCTTGTCGCCGCGGTTGTAGTTCTCGGCGAATTCCTTCCACGGGTTGGTCTTGCACTGCTTGAGGCCGAGCGAGATGCGGCGGCGCTCTTCGTCGATGTCGAGCACCATCACCTCGACTTCCTGGCCGACGTGCACCACCTTCGCGGGGTTCACGTTCTTGTTGGTCCAGTCCATCTCGGAGACGTGCACCAGGCCTTCGACGCCCTCCTCGATCTCCACGAAGCAGCCATAGTCGGCGATGTTCGTGACTTTGCCGAAGAGGCGCGTGTTCGGCGGATAGCGACGGGCAATCGCCTGCCACGGATCCGCACCCAGCTGCTTCAAGCCGAGCGACACTCGTGAGCGCTCGCGATCGAACTTGAGGATGCGCACCTCGATCTCGTCACCCACCTTCACGACTTCCGACGGATGCTTGACGCGCTTCCACGCCATGTCGGTGATGTGCAGCAGGCCATCGATCCCGCCGAGGTCGACGAACGCGCCGTAGTCGGTGAGGTTCTTGACCACACCCTTGACCACCGCGCCTTCCTGCAGGTTGTCGAGGAGCGCGTTGCGCTC
>DATBIF010000392.1:0-11574 GCA_036557045.1 Steroidobacteraceae bacterium | reverse complement strand
TGAGCCCCGCGGCGGCTGCCAGCGCGGCAAAAACCAGTGCGGGGGGCAGGCGTGTCACGCGGACGAAGCCTACTGGTGACGCCCGGCACTCACAAGATATTGCGCAGCCGCCGCAAACAGCCCGATTTCAGGGCTACGCGGTTCTTGTGGAAAAATGCCCGTCCCATGTCCGATACCATCGACGCCCAGGGATTTCGCGCCAACGTCGGCATCATCCTGATGCGCGATGGCGGCGAGCTGCTGCTCGGCGGACGTAGCGGCGGGCGCGGCTGGCAGTTTCCGCAAGGGGGCATCCGGCCCGGGGAGGCGCTGGAGGATGCGCTCTATCGCGAGCTGCACGAGGAGATCGGACTCGAGGCCAACGATGTCGAGCTGCTCGGCACGACCAGGTCGTGGCTCCGTTACCGGCTGCCAGCGCAATACGTGAGGCGGGAGTCGATGCCCTTGTGCATCGGGCAGAAACAACGCTGGTTCCTGCTGCGCCTGACGGCGCCCGAAGCGCGACTGCGCTTCGATACCACGGATCAGCCCGAGTTCGAAGCGAGTCGCTGGGTGCAGTACTGGACGCCGGTGCGCGAGGTGATCTACTTCAAGCGCCACGTCTATGCACGCGCGCTTCACGAGCTCGGGGCGCTGGTATTCCCGAGCGGTCTGCCGCCCTATCCGGAGTGGTGGCCCGAGCGCCTGCGCGAGCGTGCGCCCGTCACAAAACCACGACGCCATCGTTGAATCGCGCGCAGCTACGCGCGGCTCATGGCCGCTTGAGGTAATCTACCGCCCGGTCCTGGAGGGCGATGCCCTTAAGATCGATGCCAGCACAGCCGGCCACACTCGTCATCCGCGCGCAGCGCCCCTGGGTCCGTCGCGCACTCTGGATCGGCGCTCTCGCCATTCTGCCCGTCGCCATCTATCTCACCTACGAGCTGGGTCGCTTCGACGGCGGCTACGATCGCTCGACCGTGGGCCAGAACCGGCGCGAGCTCGAAGTCGAGATCGAGCGGCTGCAGAAGGCCAACACCGAGCTGCGCGCGAAAGTCGCGGAGCTGGAAACGGGCCGCATGGGCCAGGAGCAGGAGCGCGCCGAGCTGGCACGCACCATCGCGGAGCTGCAGTCCCAGGTCGGACGGCAGAGCCAGGACGTCGCGTTCTACCGCGGCCTGGTCAACTCCACGCTCAATGCCCCGAACATCAAGGTGCAGAAGTTCCAGGTCATGGCCGGCGCCAGCAACAACAAGTACCGCCTGCATCTCGTCCTGGTGCAGGCGGTGAAGCCCGACAACATCGTCACCGGAACCGTCGAGATGACGGTCGAGGGGACCGAGCGTGGCCAGCCGGCGAAGTACACCCTGGCGCGCCTCACGGGCGACGGACGCAACCAGCTGCCATTTTCGTTCCGCTACTTCCAGGATCTCGACCAGGAGGTGGCATTGCCGGATGGCTTCCAACCCGGCCGTGTGAACGTCGAAGTGAAATCCTCCGGGCGCAATGCGCCGGTGAGCCAGACCTTCAACTGGAACGTACAGAGTTCCTGATCCATCGCAGAGGAGTTTCAACACCCATGTTCAAGCGCAACAGTTCCGCCGACGCGATTCGAGGTGAGATCGACACGCTGATCGGTCGTACCACGCGCATCAACGGCGACGTGACGTTCTCCGGCGGCTTCCATCTCGACGGGCACGTCGCCGGCAACGTGCGAGCCGAGTCGGGGACCACCTCCGTGCTGAGCGTGAGCGAGCATGGTTCCATCGAGGGTTCGGTGGACGTGCCGCATGTCGTGCTCAACGGCGCCGTGAAGGGCGACATCCTGGCCCACGAGCGCGTGGAACTGGGCGCGAAGGCGCGGGTCAACGGTAATGTCTGCTACGGCGTCATTGAAATGGCGCTGGGGGCCTCGATCAATGGCAAGCTGATCCACGATCCGGCCGTGGCCGCAGGGAGCGCGGAGCCCGAGCCCGCTCCCGCGGGCTGAACTGCAGTCTTTAACCCTGCCCGCGCGGGATCAGCTAGACTTCCCGTACGACAGGTGAGCCGATGAACGACACTGCCACGACAACCGCCGACGCCCAGGTCGAAGACCTGGTCTTCACCGATGCCGCCGCTGCCAAGGTGGGCGAGCTGATCCGCGGTGAAGCGAACCCCAACCTCAAGCTGCGCGTGTTCGTGCAGGGCGGCGGTTGCTCGGGATTTCAGTACGGCTTTACGTTCGACGAGAACATCGAGGACGGCGATACCTGTGTCGAGAACCAGGGCGTGAAGCTCATCGTCGACCCGATGAGCTTCCAGTACCTGGTGGGCGCGGAAATCGACTACCGCGAGGACCTCGAGGGCGCGCAGTTCGTGATCCGCAATCCGAACGCCACCACGACCTGCGGCTGCGGCTCGTCGTTCTCCGTCTGACCCTGAGCAAGGCACAAAGCAAAGTCCCGGACGTCATCGCGGCTGTCGATCTCGGATCGAACAGCTTCCACATGGTCGTGGCGCGTTACTCGCACGGCCAGCTCACCATCCTCGACCGCCTGCGTGAAATGGTGCGTCTCGCCGCCGGCCTCGATGCCGAGGACAGGCTCGACAAGGCGGTGACCGCGCGTGCGCTCGAATGCCTCGAGCGCTTCGGGCAGCGGCTGCGCGACATGCATGCCGAGAACGTGCGCGTCGTCGGCACCAACACGCTGCGCAAGGCGCATCGCAAACAGACCTTCCTCGAGCGTGCGCGCGACGCGCTCGGCCACCCGATCGAAATCATCTCCGGCATCGAGGAGGCGCGCCTCATCTACCTCGGCGTCGCCAATACGATTCCCAATGACCCGGGGCGGCGGCTCGTCGTCGACATCGGCGGCGGCAGCACCGAGCTCATCATCGGTGAGGGCTTCAACCCGCTGCGCCTCGAGAGTCTCTACGTGGGCTGCGTGGGCCTGAGCCTCGCGCACTTCGGCGACGGCAAGATTTCCGAGAAGCGCTTCCGTCGTGCGCGCATGGCGGCGCGCCTCGAGCTCGAGCCGGTGCAGGCGGCGTTTCGTTCACAGGGGTGGCAGCACGCTTTCGGGAGCTCGGGAACCATCCGTGTGATCGCCGACATCTGCCGTCACTTCGACCCTGCCGCGGTCGCGATCACGCCTGAGGGCCTCGAGCGCGTGATTCTCGAGACCATCGAAGCCGGCAATGTCAACCAGATTCGCCTGCCGGAGGTGACCGCAGAGCGCGCCCCCGTGTTTCCGGGCGGGCTGGCGATCCTTGCCGAGCTTTTCGAGGCGCTCGAAATCGAGCAGATGCGCATCGCGGATGGCGCGCTGCGCGAGGGGCTGCTCTACGACATGATCGGCCGCTTCACGGACGAAGATGCACGCACCCGCACCGTGCGCGCGATGGAGCAGCGCTATCACGTGGATGTCGCGCAGGCCGAACGCGTGGAAAAGACCGCGCTCGATTTTCTGCGGCAGGTCGCCACGCCCTGGGGACTCACCGATCCGCTCGCGGAGCTCGCGCTCGGGTGGGCGGCGCGGCTGCACGAGATCGGCCTCGATGTCTCGCATTCTCACTACCAGAAGCATGGCGCGTACCTGCTCGAGCATGCCGACCTGCCGGGATTTCCGCGCGAGGAGCAGATGCTGCTGGCATCGCTGGTTGGCGGTCATCGTCGCAAGGTGGCGGTCGCGAGCGAGGAGCTGATCCCGCCCTGGGACAAGAAGACGCTCTATCTCGTGCTGCTGTTGCGACTCGCCGTGCTGATGCATCGTGGGCGCACTTCGGAACCCCTGCCACCGATCACGCTGCTGCCGCGCGGCCAGTCGCTCACCATCGAATTTCCGCGGGGCTGGCTCAAGGACCATCCGCTCACGATGGCGGACCTGCGCAACGAAGTGGAGTACTGGAAGGCGATCGGTTTCAGGCTGCGGGTCTTCGACTTCACGCACTGACGCCGAGCTGGCCCGGCGCCGCATACGCTTCCAGCAACTGTTGCTGGGAGCTCATCCCCGGAGCACCGGCCGTTCCTACGCGCGAATAGCTCCCGTCCGCGTGCAGTTCCCAGGCGCCCGCGGTATCGGCGAGCTGCAGCTCCAGGTCGCGCAGGATGCGGTCGCGATGCTTCTCGCGCTGGATCGGAAACGCCACTTCGATACGGCGAAAGAAATTGCGCTCCATCCAGTCCGCGCTCGCGCAGTACACTTCGGGCTCGCCACCGTTGAGAAAGTAGTAGACGCGCGCGTGCTCGAGGAAACGCCCGACGATCGAGCGCACGCGTATGTTCTCCGACACGCCCGGGATGCCGGGTCGCACCGCGCAGATCCCGCGCACGATGAGATCGATGCCGACTCCCGCGTTCGAAGCCTCGTAGAGGGTGCGGATGATCTCCGGCTCGATCAGCGCATTCATTTTCGCGATGATGCGTCCCTTGCGGCCGTTGCGCGCGTGCTCGGTTTCGCGCGCGATCTTCTGCATGAGCGTCGTGTGCAGCGCGAAGGGCGACTGCACCAGCTTGCGCAGACGCGGCACTTGCGTGAGGCTCGTGAGCTGCAGGAAGAGTTCATGCAGGTCCTCGCCGATCGCCTCATCGGCGGTGAACAGTCCGTAGTCCGTGTACGAGCGTGCGGTCTTGATGTGGTAGTTGCCGGTGCCGATGTGGCAATAGCGCCGCAGATGCCCGGCCTCGCGCCGCACCACCATGATGAGCTTGGCGTGAGTCTTGTAGCCCACGACGCCGTACATCACGTGTGCGCCCGCTTCCTGTAGCCGCGTGGCGAGCTCGATGTTGGCCGCCTCGTCGAAGCGCGCGCGCAGCTCGATGATGACGGTGACGTCCTTGCCGGCCTGCGCGGCGTCGACCAGGGCATCGACGATCTGCGAATCCGCGCCGGTGCGATACAGGGTCTGCTTGATCGCCAGTACTTCCGGGTCGGCGGCGGCCTGGCGCACGAAATCCGCGACCGGCGTGAAGCTCTGGTAAGGGTGATGCAGCAACACATCCTTGTGGCGGATCACGGTGAAGAAATCGGTCTGGCCCTGCAGCCGCTTCGGGATCCCGGGCGTGAAGGCCGGGTACTTGAGATCCGGCCGGTCGACGAGGTCGTAGATCGCCATCAGGCGATTGAGGTTCACCGGCCCGTCCACCTGGTAGAGGTCGTTCGGCTCGAGCGCGAAGTGATTCAGCAGGAAATCGGTGAGATCGCGCGGGCAGTCGTGCGCGGTCTCGATGCGCACCGCCTCGCCATAGCGACGTTGCGCGAGCTCGCCCTCGACGGCGCGCAGCAGGTCGTCGACCTCTTCCTCGTCGACGAACAGGTCGCTGTTGCGGGTGACGCGGAACTGGTAGCAGCCGAGCACTTCCATGCCGACGAAGAGCTTCGCGACAAATGCCTCGACGATCGCCGAGAGATAGATGAAGTCGCGCTGCCCGCTGTCGCCGGGCATGCGGATGATGCGCGGGAGCGAGCGCGGCGCCTGCACGATGGCGAGCCGCGTGTTGCGTCCGAACGCGTCCTTGCCCTGCACCTGCACGATGAAGTTGAGGCTCTTGTTCTGGATGCGCGGGAACGGGCGCGCCGGGTCGAGCGCGAGCGGCGTCAGCACCGGCTCGACTTCCTGATCGAAGTGATCCTCGAGCCAACGAGCCTGCTCGGCGCTCCAGTTGCCCGGGTGCGTGAAGCGGATACCGGCGGCCTCCATCGCCGGCGTCAGCACGTCGTTGAGCAACGCGTACTGTTCCTGCACGAGGAGCGCTGCGCGCTCATGGATCGCGGCGAGTTGCTCAGGCAGCGACAACGAGTCCGGACCGGCCTCCAGCGATCCCAACTCCAGGCGCTGCTTGAGGCTCGAGACGCGAATCTCGAAGAACTCGTCCAGGTTGCTGCACGAAATACCGAGGAAGCGCACGCGCTCGAGGAGCGGGAGCGAGCTGTCCTTGCACTGGTCGAGCACCCGCTGGTTGAACTCGAGAAAACTCAGTTCCCGATTGATGTAGAACTGCGGCGACTTGAGGTAGGGAGCGTCCATCGGCAGGGTTTTGGGTGGACGCGCAGTATATCCAGACCGTGTGTATTACGAGTGTACGAGGTGCGTCCCGGCCGGGTGAATCGATCCAAGAATCGTTCTATGGCGCGCCCCGGTCACCGCGGGGAGGTTCCCAGGCAGGCTTGCGAGGGTTCGCGAGGCGATCCAGGCGAATGCGGCCGCTTCGACATAGTCGGGATCGAGGCCGAACTCCGCCGTCGTCGTCACAGTCGTGGATGGCATGAGCGCCTGCAGGCGCCGCCGGAGCTCGCGGTTGTGGGCGCCGCCGCCGCACAACAGCGCGCGCTGTACCTGGCCCATCGACGCGCAGGCAACTGCAACAGTGCGCGCGGTCAGCTCGCACAAGGTGCTCTGAACATCCGCGGGCGCCAACTGCTTGCCCGCAAGATGTCGATCCAGCCAGGCGAGGTTGAATAATTCGCGACCGGTGCTCTTGGGCGCCGGCCTGGCGAAGTAGGGCTCGGACAGCATCGAGCGCAGCAGCGTGGCGTTCACTTGCCCGCTCGCAGCCCAGTGGCCGTCGCGATCGAAGGGGGCACGGCGATGGCGTTGTGACCAGCCGTCCATCAGGCAGTTGCCGGGGCCGGTGTCGCAACCGATCGCCGTGGCGTCACCGGGCAGCCACGTGACGTTGCCGATGCCGCCGACATTGATGACGGCGCGCGCCTCAGTGGCGCTGCCGAGCACGGCGTGGTGCAGCGCCGGCGCGAGCGGTGCACCTTCGCCCCCAGCCGCAACGTCGCGACGCCGGAAGTCCGCGACCGTCGTGATGCCGGTCCGCTCGACGATCACATCCGGGTTCCCGATCTGCCAGGTGAAGGGATATGGACCCTCGGGGCGATGTCGCAGCGTCTGGCCGTGGCTGCCGATCGCTGTGATCTCAGCGGCCGGCACGCCTGCTTCCTGCAACAATTCCAGGGCCGCGGCCGCAAATGCTTCACCGATCGCCGTGTCGAGTGCACCGACCTCATCGAGGCTGACACTCTCAGGCCGGGCGATGAGACGGAAGAGCTGCTCGCTCAGTTCGCGCGCATAGGGAGTGGCACGGGCATGGCGCACTTCGCAACGTGCGCCGTCGATCTCGACCAACGCGGCGTCGATAGCATCCATGCTGGTGCCGGAGATCAGCCCGACGTACAGGGCCATCGGGGTCGCTCAGCGGTTGGCGAGAAGGGCGCCGCGCGTCAGCTGGTCGAGCTGGGCGAGATCGGGTGCGGTACGCATCTGGAAATCGGCGCGCAGATCGGCGGCGATCGGAGTTGCGTCGGGGAGCTTCACCGTCTGCGGATTGCGGTGCACGCCGTTGACGCGATATTCGTAGTGCAAGTGCGGTCCGGTGGCGAGCCCGGTCATGCCGACGTAGCCGATGACCTGCCCCTGGCGCACGCGCGATCCGGGGCCGATGCCCTTCGCGAAGCGCGACAGGTGACCGTACAGCGTGCTCACGCCGCTCCCGTGCTCGAGGATAATCGCGTTTCCGTAGCCGCCGTAGCGGCCGCGCATCTGCACGCGCCCATCGCCGGCGGCGCGCACTGGAGTCCCGGTGGGCGCGGCGTAGTCGACGCCCTTATGCGCGCGGATCGTGTTGAGAATCGGGTGCTGGCGCGCCGAGTTGAAGCGCGAGCTGATCCGGCTGAAATCCACCGGCGCGCGCAGGAAGGCCTTGTGCATGCTGCGGCCATCGGGCGCGAAGTAGTCCCAGCCGCCGTCGGGAAGCTGGTAACGCACGGCGCGGAAGGTGTGCCCGTCGTTCACGAACTGCGCAGCCACGATCGGGCCATCGCCGACCAGCTCGCCGTCCTGCCAGACCTGCTGATAGATGACGCTGAATTCATCGCCGTCGCGGATATCGAGGACGAAGTCGATGTCCCAACCGAAGATGTTGGCGAGCGAGAGCGCGGTCTGGTCGGAGATGCCGGCAGCTGCCGCGGCCTCGAACAGCGAGCTCGTGATCCGCGCGCGCTTGCTGACCACGGTGGTCTCGACCGGATTGTCGATGATCTGCGCCGCGAAGCCTTCGCCCTCGCGCTTCACCGAGAGCGTCTGTGTGAGGTTGATCTGCCGCGTCAGCCCCTGCAGATCGCCATTGGAATGCGTGACCGTGATCTGATCGCCGGGCCGCAACAGGTCGAGCCCCTGGCGAATGCCCGGGAGCAGCCGGATGCTCGCCAGATCGGAGAGGCTCAGGTCGAGCCGCCGGAAGATGCGGTCCAGCGTGTCGTTGCGTCCCACGACCACGTCGATCGTGGAGAACGGGAATGCGGCCGCGACCGGTGGCGCGCTCATGTCGATCACCGGCGGCTGGCCGGACGCTGGCGCCGGCAGGGGCGCAAGCGGCGCAACGACTGGCGCAGCGCTCGATTCGGTGCGAGAGACGAAACCGCTCCAGGACTGGAAGGCAATTCCAGCGAGCGCGAGTGCAGCCAGCCCCGCATATACCGGCACTCGCCGCGGCGGCGGCGGCGGCTGGCGGTCGCGATAGTCGACGCGCAACTGGGTCGTGGTGGAGGTCACTATTCAAAAGCCAGCTAAAACAGGCGGTTAAACTATATGCCGCGGTGCGTGAGGTCAACCGTTTCTTGGCCGAAGTGGTGCACGCGGCGTGAATCCTGTGGAGCATTTCGCGTTCGCCGCGGCCCGGATTGAGAGCCAGGTCTGAATTGCGCAGCGCAACCCGTGACTCTAGAGTGCGCCGTCCGAATGCAAGAGGGGAGCGAATGCGCCCGGTCGATGAACAGCTGCTCGAGTACCGCCGCGGCGCGCAGGAGATCCTCCTCGAGGAGGAACTGAAGAAGAAGCTTGTGCGCGGCAAGCCGCTGCGCGTGAAGGCCGGCTTCGATCCCACCGCGCCGGACCTGCATCTCGGTCACACGGTGCTCATCAACAAGCTGCGCCAGTTCCAGGACGGCGGCCACCAGGTCATCTTCCTGATTGGCGACTTCACCAGCCTCATCGGCGATCCCAGCGGGCGCAACGCGACCCGCCCGCGTCTCACACCGGAAGAGGTGAAGGACAACGCACGCACTTACGAGCGCCAGATCTACAAGATTCTCGATCGCGAGCGCACCGTCATCGATTTCAACTCGCGCTGGATGAGCGCGATGAGCGCCGCCGGCCTCGTCGAGATCGCCGCCAAGCACACGGTCGCGCGCATGCTGGAGCGCGACGACTTTGCCAAGCGCTACAAGGCCAATCAACCGATCGCGATCCACGAGTTCCTCTACCCGCTGGTGCAGGGCTACGACTCCGTCGCCCTCAAGGCCGACGTCGAGCTCGGCGGCACGGATCAGAAGTTCAACCTGCTGGTCGGCCGGCAACTGCAGGAGGCCTACGGCCAGGAGCCGCAGGTGGTGCTCACCATGCCGCTGCTCGAAGGCCTCGATGGCGTGCAGAAGATGTCGAAGTCGCTCGGCAACTACGTGGGTATCGACGAAGCGCCCGCGGACATGTTCGGGAAACTCATGTCGATTTCCGACCAGCTCATGTGGCGCTACTACGAGCTCCTGAGTTTTCGCTCGAGTGCGGACATTGCCGGACTGCGTCGCCAGGTCGCCGCAGGCCGCAACCCCCGCGATGTAAAGTTCGAGCTGGCAGGCGAGATCGTCGCCCGTTTCCACGATCCGCGAGCTGCCGAGGCAGCACAGGCGGAGTTCGTGGCGCGCTTCCAGAAAGGCCAGGTGCCCGCAGACATCCGCAAGGTCAGGATCGCGGCCGGCCCTGCGAAGCTCAAGATCGCGAACCTCCTCAAGCAGGCCGGGCTCGCCCAGAGCACGACCTCTGCCTACCGCCTGATCGACCAGGGCGCGGTGCGGCTGGGGGGCGAGAAATTGCGCGATCGTGACAGAGTAGTGGAGGCGGGCACGTACATCGTGCAGGTGGGCAAGCGCGAATTTGCCGAAGTCACCGTGAGCTATACGGCCGCCTGATCTTCCGCCTGAAAGCGGCAGGCAACGCAGACTGACGACGCGCATGGGTCAGACGGAATCTCTGCAACGGGAAGTCGCCGCGTCCATCGAAACGCTCGAACGGCGTCTCGTTTCGAGTGCGGATGCGCGTGAAAAAAGGGCTATCGCTGCCACACTCATTGTCCTCAGCGCCGAACAGTCGCGACTCAGGCAATCCGATCTGCTTGGCAGGTTGCAGTCCTTGTCGCTGGCTCGAGACGAACTGGAGAAGGCGGTGGGCGCCGCGCAGCGCGGCCCGTTCGATGGATACCTGTGCGCGCTCGAGCATCACATCGAACGCCTCGATCGCATCTCGGGAAGGTTTCACGCCAAGCTGGCGTTGCCCAAGGCGAATCTCCGCCGCACGCGCGCGTCACGCGGCGCGTTCGCACGCCGTGCGATGTCTCGCCGTTTGCCAGGACACCCGCTATTCCCGATCGTCAGTACGGATTTTGCCGACCTGCGCAAGGAGTACGCCCGCTGCTACTCGAAGTGCACGCCGCGAACGGAGTGTCGCGCGACCGTCGACTACTACGTGCGGAGGCTGCGGGCCGGACAACAGAACTACGAACTCGTGCAAGCCGCGCTGGGCGTGCCCTGGGCGTTTGTCGGGGTGATCCACGCAATGGAATGCGGGTTCAACTTTTCCTGCCATCTGCACAATGGTGATCCACTGACGGCGCGCACTACGCATGTTCCTCGGGGCAGGCCGGTGGAGGGCTCGCCGCCTTTCACCTGGCAGCAGAGCGCCGTGGACGCGTTGCAGTTGCGAAAGCTCGATGCAGTGACGGACTGGTCAGTGCCGCACCAGCTATTCCTGCTCGAGGGTTACAACGGCTTTGGCTATCGGCGCCACGGGGTGCCGACTCCTTATCTATGGAGTTTCTCCAACCTGTACTCGCAGGGTAAGTTCACGCAGGACGGGAAATTCGATCCTGCGGCGGTCAGCCGGCAATGCGGCGCGGCTCTCATGCTGAAGGAAGTTCTCAAGAAGTAGCGCTGCTCAGGGAGGCGAGGTATGGCTCGACGCGCACTGCTCATCGGCATCAACCGCTACCGGATTCCCGGCGCGGACCTGCGCGGCTGCGTCAACGACGTGAAAAACATCAGGGCGACGTTGCTGAGGTACTTTGCATTCCGCAGCGGTGATATCCGGGTGCTCACTGACTTGAGCGCCACCAAGAGCGCGATGCAGTCAGCGATCAAGACTCTGGTTGCCAGTGGCAAGGCAGGCGACGTTCTTTATCTGCACTACTCCGGTCACGGTTCGAACGTGCCGGACAAGAACGGAGACGAGGCCGACCATCGTGACGAGATCCTCTGTCCTTCCGATCTCGACTGGAAGGATCCGCTCACCGACGATTGGCTGCGCACTGCGTTCAACAAGCTCAAGGCACGCGTAAACCTCACCGTGGTGATGGACTGCTGTCATTCCGGAACGAATACGCGCGCCATCCTGCCAGCCGACGCACCGATCGTTCCGCGTTACCTGCCTAACCCCTGGGACCTGATGGCCGAAGAGTCCCGGCGCACACTGCGAGGCGCGTTCCGTGGAAGCGGCGCGCGCGCGACGCGCAAGCGCAGCGACATCGTCGAAGCCGACATCGGCGAGATGCTGATCGCT